>NZ_JACKZU010000238.1:0-12615 GCF_014222165.1 Nostoc sp. 2RC | reverse complement strand
CCCCATCTCCCCCTCTTCTTTGCTGGCTCACACGGTTTGGGAAACCCGTGAAGTTCAAGTAATTCATGATGTAATAGAAGATGAGCGGATTCAGGGTGACACCCCAGAACTGCAACAACGTCGAGAAGCTTTTGCTGCCGCAGAAATTTGTTCTAGTTTAGTTGTACCACTAATTTGTCAACAGGAATTGATGGCAGTGCTAGCACTGCACCAGTGTTCCCTGCCCCGCTCCTGGGGAGACGATGAAGTGCAACTAGTATTGATGGTAGCGGATCAAGCAGCCTTAGCTTTATCTCAAGCTTATGCTTACGAACAAGTACGTGCCCTAGCTAAGCGAGAGAGTTTGATTAATACAATTACTAGTGCGATTCGCTCTAGCCTAGATCCTGAAGATATTTTTGCAGCTATTACTCAGCAATTGGGACAAGCTTTACAAGTTGATGGCTGTGTTCTATCTCTGTGGACAGAGGAAGACGAGTTTGTTCAGTCTGTGGGATTGTATGACAGCTTTCAACATAGGGAAAATTTCGGTTCGCCAGTTAGAGACAAAAATATAAGTAACAATAATTACCTATTAACTGAATTACCTAATTCTCAAACTTCCATAAAAGAGAATCCAATTTTACAAGAGATCCTCCAGACACACGAACCAGTAGTAATTATTGATGTCAATCATTCTCCCAGAGAAATACAGAGTTTTGATTTGTCTTTGAAAATGCCAGCGCGATCGCTAATGGTGGTGCCATTATTAGCTGATGGCAAATGCATCGGTAGTATTACTTTATGTGAAAGTAATAAAACACGTAATTGGTTATTATCTGACATCGATTTAGCTAAAGCAGTAGCAGCTCAGGCTGCGATCGCTGTACAGCAATCACGCTTATATGAAAAAACTCGCCAACAAGCAGAACGCTTATTTGAATTAGACAAACAAAAAACAGAATTTTTTCAAAATATTTCCCATGAATTTCGCACTCCCATTACCTTGATTCAGGGGCCTTTAGAGTCAGCAGTGGGGGCTGGTGAGGGATTATCTTATTCCCAAAGTACTATTGCTTTGCGTAACTCCCGTCGTTTGCTGCGACTGGTTAATCAACTGCTGGATTTACAACGCCTGGATGCAGGAAGAATGCAGCCTAGTTTTCGCCCCTGCGATTTAGTGGAATTTGTCAGCCAAATTGTTGAATCTTTTCGCCCCTACTGCGAGAAAAAAGGGCTGCAACTGACTACACAGTTAAATGAATGTCCTACGGTGTACTTGGATATGGAAAAATTTGATAAGGTTGTTTACAACTTGCTATCAAATGCCATGAAGTTTACTCCCGAAGGTGGGACAATCAGCGTCAGGCTAAAATTCGCAGGCGATCGCTGCATCTTAGAAGTACAAGACACTGGAATTGGCATTGTTAAAGAACAAATTCCCCATTTATTTGAGCGCTTCCGGCAAGCTGAAGGTTCAGCAAACCGTTCCTATGAAGGTAGTGGTTTGGGTTTAGCGTTAGTTAAAGAATTAGTAGAATTACATAGCGGTCAAGTTAGTGTAGATTCAGTTTATGGTGAAGGTACTACCTTTAAATTATCGCTAGTTACTGGTACTGCTCACTTACCCACAGAGCAAGTCCTAGAAACCCCTGTTGAACTAAACACAAGTCGGGCTAGTGTAGAACTGGCTGATTTAGAACTGCTAGATCAAACAGCAGATAATTTTGAACATATTACAAAAAACTTATTGCCCACTTCTGAAACTCAAGAATTACCACTGGGCACAGGGCACTGTATTCTAGTTGTGGATGACAACCCGGATTTACGAAGTTATGTATCTGATATCCTGCGTCGCAATGGCTATCAAGTACAAACATCTCGTAACGGTTATGAAGGGTATCGCCTAGCTAAAGAAATTATACCTAGCCTGATTCTTACTGACTTAATGATGCCCTTGGTTAGCGGACTTGAAATGATTCAGATGATCCGCAGCGAGGAAAAGTTGAAAGGAATACCAATCATTTTGCTCACAGCCAAAGTTGACGAAGAAACTCGCATCGAAGGCACAGAACATGGTGCTGATGCTTATTTAGCAAAACCATTCAATGACAGGGAGCTTTTAGCAGAGGTTCGCAACCTCTTAGCATTGAAAGAAAATGAAAGACGAATCTCGGAATTAAATACATATCTCACAGAATCCGTACTCAAGCGGTTTTTGCCGGCTGTGTTGGTGCAAAAAGCTGCCGCTGGAGATTTGGCATTAGATTTGCGTCCAGAACCACGTTTAATTACAGTTTTGTTTAGTGATATTGTGGGTTTCACGCAGCTAGCAAATACCCTTAGATCGCGGCGAGTAGCAGAGTTGCTCAATGAATATTTAGAAGCTATGACCAAGGTTGTATTTGCTAATGGCGGCACTGTAGATAAATTTATGGGAGACGCTATCTTAGCTTTGTATGGAGCGCCGGAAGAACTAACTCCCAACGAACAAGTACGTCGTGCTATCAATACAGCCAGAGGAATGCACCGCTCTTTGGATCAATTAAACCAGCGGTGGCGAGAACAAGGTGTATTTGATGGTGACAGACAAACTGGCGTGCAGTTTCGTTGTGGTATTCACCAAGGTACAGCAGTTGTGGGAATGTTTGGCAGTGCTGAACGTGCTGATTATACTGCCATTGGGCCGAGTGTGAATATTGCTGCTAGGTTACAATCTGCTGCTATTCCCGGTACGATATTGGTTTCTGCTGCTGTGGCAGATTATTTGCAAGAAGAAGAAATTACTAAAGGAAGTCCCTTAGAACTGAAAGGAGTTGATGAAACAGTTCTAACTTTCGCCGTTACATCAGAGGTAATGATTAATCGCTAAAATTTAGACTGGATTCTAAATTAGGGAGTGAAAACTGATAACTGGTTAAAGCATACAAATTAGTAAAAGTGCTTAATCAGAAGCAGTTTCAAAGATAATATGGAACCATCGGTTGCAGACAAAACTCCAATTCCAGCCAAAGTCTGGAGGCGACACACCGATCCACCAGGTTTGTGGATTTCTGTCACCGTCGCTTCAGTGTCTCTCCACTTGCTGGTGTTCTGGTTGTTGATGCGCTCATCAAATATATTTATTCTCTGGTTTCCTCAGGAAAGTCAATCGACAATACCCATTGAATTGATAGACGTTGCTCCTCCAAAAAAATCAACAAGCAAATCCCAATCAACAGCTAAAATAGTTTCACCAAAGAAATTATCTTCAACTCAAAAGTCTATAGCAGCAAGAACTACGCCAAAAAATCAAAATTCTACTGCAATTAAGTCTGCCGATAATCTCCAATCACAGAGAAAAACCGATATTTCTCCAACTAATAATCAACCCTCTTTGCAAAAAAAAGTTCCCAAGCCGATACCTACACCCACAGCGACACCTACACCTACAATTCCAGTGGGTAATCTTCCTTGGAACCGCCGTCAAGATTTAAAATTAGGACAGGGAACGCCGCTACCATCGGGTCTTCCATCAACTCCTACCCCACAAACTACACCAACTCCTACCCCACAAACTACACCAACTCCACCAAGGGGAACTACACCAACTCCTACCCCACAAACTACACCAACTCCACCAAGGGGAACTACACCAACTCCCACAGGGCAAATTCCGCCAACTCCCACAGGACAAATTCCGCCAACTCCACCAAGTGGAAGTGCGCCAACTCCCACAGGGCAAACTTCACCAACTCCCACAGGACAAACTACACCAACCCCACCAAGGGAAACTACACCAACTCCCACAGGGCAAACTTCACCAACTTCTACTCAGGGAGCATCAGTAGCGATCGTAGCTCCTTTACTTAGAGATGAAGTGAGTAACTTGATAAAATCAGGAAAATTTATACAGGATGGTTTGCCAGATGCGATCGCTGTATATAAAGGTAGTAATACAAAACAATTTGACCCCAGTTTTCTCCCCCAAAATTCTGGACTTCAGCCAGCACAACTTTTAGCTAGCTTAGTAATCGATCGCAATGGCAACTTTCAACAAGCCATAGTGCTAGAAATACAACCAGCAACACTGGGAAGCGAAAAAAGTACATATGAGCAAATCCTAAACCAAATTTTCCGAACAGAGAACTTTCTTCCAGCCCAGAATCAAGATGGTACAAAACCAGATTTCAGCAATCTGTATGTCCGAATCAAAATTCAGTCTGCCAATTCCAATTAATTAAATATTTGAGTTTTTTTTATAAGTGTGTTATAATTCAGAAGTTGGAAACTTGCGGGCGTAGTTTAGTGGTAAAACTATAGCCTTCCAAGCTATTAATGCGGGTTCGATTCCCGCCGCCCGCTTTGAGAATAAGTAAAAGCTTTTGTTAGATAGTATTTGCTTCTATATACAGCTTCATTTGTCTGGACGCAAAGCATAAAAAAACAAATTTGTCATTAATGGGACAAATCTAATAATCTCATTTATATTTACTCCAGCAGACAAGATGACTGAAGCAACTGCATCTCGCCCTAATAGTTATATCCAGGAAACTGCACCAACGATTCATTACTTGGTGGCAATGCCTGAACCAGAAACTCATCTGTTTGAGGTGACTTTACGCCTTGTAAATTATCCCTGGCCGATTCTTGATTTAAAACTGCCAGTATGGACACCAGGGTCATACTTGGTTCGGGAATACGCCAAAAACTTACAGGATTTTGTGGCTTTTGCGGACGACAAGCCTTTGCCTTGGCAGAAAAACAGTAAAAACCATTGGCAGGTAGATAAAATAGGTGTTTCAGAATTAACTGTGCGTTACCGCATTTTTGCCAATGAGCTATCGGTACGGACAAATCACTTAGATGCTACCCACGGTTATTTCAACGGTGCAGCAATATTTTTTAGAATACCTGGCTGGGAAAAACAACCGATTCGTGTCACCATCGTACCACCGTACCCAGAATGGCGGGTCACTACTGCTTTACCTGCCATTAACAACGAAACGAATACTTTTTTGGCTAGCGATTTTGATACTCTCGTGGATAGCCCATTTGAAATTGGTCGCCACGAATTATATCAATTTGAGGTTTTGGGGAAACCCCATGAATTGGCAATTTGGGGACAAGGGAATTATCAAATTCAGCAGATGATTGCTGATATCCAAAAAATTATTCAGGTAGAAGCACAGATGTTCGGCGGTTTGCCCTATGAACGATATGTGTTTTTATTACATTTATTTAGTCAAGCTTTTGGGGGTTTGGAACATAAAAATTCTTGTTCTTTAATTTATCAGCGTTTTGGGTTTCGCGTTCCAGAAAAATACGATCGCTTTCTGCAATTAGTAGCACACGAGTTCTTTCACTTGTGGAATGTCAAGCGAATTCGCCCAAAAGCATTAGAGGTTTTTGACTATGACCAGGAAAATTACACTCCATGCTTGTGGTTTTGTGAAGGAACTACTAGTTACTACGATTTGTTAATTCCTTTACGGGCAGGAATTTATGATGCTAAGTCCTATCTGAATCATTTAAGTAAAGAAATTACCAGATATGAGACTACACCGGGGCGGAAAGTACAGCCTCTTGCTGAGTCGAGTTTTGATGCTTGGATTAAACTGTATCGGCCAGATGCCAATAGCGGTAATTCCCAAATTTCCTATTATTTAAAAGGAGAAATGATATCGCTATTGCTGGATTTATTGATTCGCTCAACTCACAGCAATCAGCGTTCCCTCGATGACGTAATGCTGAAAATGTGGCAGCAATTTGGAGAAGCGGAAATTGGCTATACCCAAGAACAGTTGCAAGAAGTTATAGAATCTGTGGCAGGAATTGATTTAGCTGACTTTTTCGAGCGCTATATTCATACCACTGAAGATTTGCCATTTAATCAGTATTTAGAACCCTTTGGTTTACAGTTAGTAGCAGAACAGCAGGAAGAACCATACTTTGGTGTCAGAATCAATACTGAAAATGGACGGGAGATTATTAAGTTTGTAGAAGCAGGTTCACCCGCACAAATAGGGGGAATTGATGCGGGTGATGAGTTACTGGCAATTAATGGAATTAAGGTAACAGCCAATAGTTTAAGCGATCGCCTCAAAGATTACCAAGCAAACGATCGCATTGAGGTCGCAGTTTTTCACCAAGACGAACTGCGTACTTATTCCATTAAACTAGGTTCACCAAATCCTACCAGGTATCAAGTGAAACCTGTTGATTCTCCCAATTCTACACAGCAGCAAAACTTTGCCGCATGGCTTGGGGTAGCGATCGCAATTGTTTAGGGCATTGGGCATTGGGCATGGGGCATTGGGCATGGGGTATGGGGCAAAGGGTAAACGAAAGATCCCTCCTTTTCCCTTTAACCTTTCCCCTTTTCCCTTAGCAAAGCCAATCCCCAGTACTAAGACGTTTTCACCGCCCCAGAGTAGATCAAACCCCGTTGTAAATCCAGGGTTATAATTGCGCCGTCCCGAATTGCTTGCGTCGCCTGCTTGACGCCGACAATCACTGGCACACCAAGACGTAAACCGATGACTGCTGCGTGACTTGTTAGACTTTCATCTTCCGTAATAATCCCAGCAGCTTTGCGAATTGCCTCTACAAAATGGGCATTAGTGCGGGAAGCAACCAGAATATCTCCGGGATTAAAGTTACTAACATCCATGCCAGTATTAGCCACCCGTGCGCGACCGCTCACCGAACCCTGGCCTAATCCAATTCCATGACCTAGTATTGCTGTTACTACCTCAACTTTAATCAAATCTGTGGAACCAGAAACTCCCTGGAGTGTGCCGGCAGTCATGACTACCAAATCTCCTTCAGATAGTAATTTGAGTTCCTGAGCCACGTTGATTGCAGCTTGGAATGTTTGACCTGTGGAAGGCAATCCCAGTACTAGCAATGGTTTTACTCCCCACACCATTTGTAGTTGTCGCGCCACGTTCACATGGGGTGTGACCGCTAAAACTGGTGTATGGGGACGAAATTTTGAGACATTGCGAGCTGTTGCTCCCGTTTGGGTTAGAGTCATGATTGCTGCTGCTCCCAGTTGTTCGGCAATTTGACTCACAGCTTGGCTAATAGCGTTGGGAATAGAGCGTCTGGTATCTCTAAGTTGACGTACTGCTGAGTGCGCTTCCTCTTGCTCGATGCGCTCGGCGATGCGTGCCATTGTAGCCACTGCTTCCACTGGGTAATTACCTACAGCAGTTTCATTGGAAAGCATCACCGCATCCGTGCCATCTAAAATCGCATTGGCTACATCTGACACTTCGGCACGAGTAGGACGAGGATTGCTCACCATGCTGTCTAACATCTGAGTGGCAGTGATGATGGGAATTCCTAAGCGATTTGCTGTTGCAATCAGCCGCTTTTGCAGGACGGGGACATCTTCTGCTGGTAGTTCTACGCCCAAATCGCCTCTGGCCACCATTACACCATCACACAAAGCCAAAACCGCTTCCATTTGTTCAATGGCTTCGTGTTTTTCAATTTTGGCAATCACTGGCACTTGTTTACCTGTACTGGAAATTAGCTCTTTAATTTCCATTAAATCCTGGGGATTACGGACAAAGGAAAGTGCTACCCAATCTACACCTTGATCTAGACCAAACATCAGATCCTCTCGGTCTTTGTCGGTCATTGCCTTAATTGATAGGTAAACTCCTGGAAAGTTAACGCCTTTGTTGTTAGAAAGTTTTCCAGCCACGGTAACGCGACAGTGCAAATCACCTTTATCGCGATTAATTTCCTCTACGAGCATTTCTACTCGTCCATCATCAAGGAGGATTTTTGCACCAACCGGAACTTCTTGGGCTAAATAATCATAGGTAACACAGCTAATTTCCTGCGTACCGATAACCGGGCGATTTGTTAAGGTGAAGCGATCGCCTTTTGCTACAACTATAGATCCATTGTCAAACTTTCCCAAGCGAATTTTTGGGCCCTGTAAATCTTGGAGAATAGCTACTGGTTGATTAAGTTCAAAAGCAGTTTGTCTAATTAAGCGAATATTACGCTGATGATCTGCATGAGTCCCGTGGGAGAAGTTTAGCCGCAGTGTCGTTGCTCCCGCTTCAATAATCGCCTTCAGCATTTCAGGACTGCTTGTGGCGGGACCAATAGTAGCGACAATTTTTTTCCGGCGGGGAGAATCTCTTAATTGCATAGGGGCTGAATTTAGGGAGCTATCTGGGAAGTCATCGTAACTTTAAATGGCATCTCCTTTCTGGTCACTGCTATAAGATTTAAGCAGTTAGAGTAGGGTTATAGAAGAAATGGGCATGGGCTAAACAGGTTATGGGGTAAGGGAAAGGGGTATGGTTCGACAAGCTCACCAACCGGGGAAAAGGGGAAAGATTAAATTTATTCCTTTTCCCTTTAACCTTTAACCTTTTCCCCGCCTCACCTGCTCCCTCATCTCCCTTGACACCCTACTCATGAGCAAAGACTAAGCCTCGTCTGGAATCATAACTTTATTCATCTGCCGATAGGCTAAGCTCTGGATAAATCTTGGTATATAAAAATTTATAAATCTTTACTATTCCCTAATCTTTATCGTATATTCGTAATGTTTGATCGAAAAGTAAGGATTCAATGTCAATAATGCTTGCGTCGGAGGCACAAAAGCCATTAACAATCCCGCCAAAAGAATTTTTAGCACCTCCTGGTGATTTCAATCCAACACAACTGCTGTTTTCGGCTGCTGTAGGAATGTTGGTGTTATCTAACTTTGGTTACTGGCTTTGGGAATGGCCGCACTGGCTATGTTTTAGTGTTAATACTATTGCCTTGCACTGTGCAGGGACAGTAATTCACGATGCCTGTCATCAATCTGCCCATCGCAATCGAATAATTAATGCAATATTAGGACATGGTAGTGCATTGATGTTGGCTTTTGCTTTTCCAGTATTTACACGAGTACATTTGCAGCATCATGGCCATGTGAATCACCCCAAAGATGACCCAGATCATTATGTCTCTACAGGCGGCCCTTTGTGGTTAATTGCATTTCGGTTTTTGTATCATGAAGTATTTTTCTTTCAACGCCGATTGTGGCGGAAATATGAGCTATTAGAATGGTTCATTAGTCGTTTAATTGTCGCTTCAATCATATATATTTCAGTTCAGTACCATTTTTTAGGTTACATTCTTAATTTTTGGTTAGTTCCAGCTTTTGTAGTCGGGATAACACTAGGATTATTTTTTGATTATTTGCCTCATCGTCCTTTTTTAGAGCGCGATCGCTGGAAAAATGCCCGTGTTTACCCTAATTCAATTCTTAATATCTTGATATTAGGACAAAACTATCACTTAATTCATCATTTGTGGCCTTCTATTCCTTGGTATAATTACCAGCCTACTTATTACTTGATGAAGCCTCTTTTAGATGAAAAAGGTTGTTATCAGACTTCTGGTTTGTTACAAAAAAAAGACTTTTTTGAATTTCTTTATGACATTTTTTTAGGAATTAGATTTAATCATCATAAGGAATAGTGTTGTTAGATAAAGCGATCGCTACGTGACAAAAGTACATCATGAGCAACACAAGGCTTCAAAATCAACTGAGTGCTGAGTGCGATCGCTGCACAATTCCATATTTTTCAATGTGTTCCTTCAATGGCAAATCACAACAAAAAGTTAGTAATATTTTCCCATCAATAACACCACGTTCAGCAGCCCAATTACCAATGTAATAGTTTATTCAATTTTCTTTTTTACATAAAATTTGTCTAAATAATTTATACTTTTGACTTGACTGCTGGCTGTGACGTTTGTAAGGACTGTGGCAAACTCCAGTCTGGACGCAAGCTAGCGGCATTGCGTAAATAAATATGATGAATTGAGGCGGAAACTGGCAGGTTGGCGTGAATTAAGAAGCGGATACAGCGCTGTAAACTGCCTTCGACATGCATTTGTTGGACATCTAACATTGCCACATTATCCCAACCCGGACGCGATCTGGCGATGGCAGCCGGGAAAATAGCATCTAAATCCCGTGTCACTGAAAAAGTGACACTAATAATGTCACTAGTTTGGAATTGATTCCGATTTTCTAGTTCATCAAGTAATTCTGTAACCACTTCTCGCATTGCTTCAACAGTATTTTCGGCAACTGTTGTTGCCCCGCGAATAGCCCGCATTTGCCACTCCACGCCAAAATCCTCCTTAAAACAGAAAAGTTAGGAGTCAGGAGTTAGGAGTTAGGAGTTAGGAGTTAAAACTCTCAACTTCTGACTCTTAACTCCTAACTGATGTTAGGGTCGATACAACCACAAGGGTAAACCACTAGTAGACATTTCAAATTCCAGCCAATCAATTCCAGATCGAATTCCGGATGAAACCTGGCGACTCCCTGGTAGAACCCGACTCAATAACGGTTTACGTTCTTCTAGGGTATAGCAAAGAGTTTTTTCTGGATCGAGTCCCACTAGTTCTGCTGTCCAACGACGAGCATCTTCTTCTGTACCCAGGCGGTCTACAATACCTAATTCTAGGGCTTGCTGCCCAGTAAAAATCCGTCCATCGGCGAAACTTCTGACGGTTTCTACTGCCAAAGAACGGGCATCAGCTACTGTTTGGACAAACTGCTGATAACTTGTGTCAATCAATTCTTGAAGAATGTTTGCTTCTGGTGGAGTTAGTTCTCGGTCAAAAGCCAAAATATCTTTGTAAGGGCCGGACTTAATTACCTTAAAAGAAACGCCGATTTTTTCTAATAAGCGTTCCAAATTATTCCCACGCAGAATCACACCAATACTACCTGTAATAGTACCTGGGTTAGCCATGATGTGTTCGGCTCCCATACCGATGTAGACTCCTCCAGAAGCCGAAATATTGCCAAAGCTGGCAACGATTTTAATTTTTTCCCGCAAACGCTTGAGGGCACTGTAGATTTCTTGAGAATCTCCCACTGTACCGCCAGGGCTATCGATACGCAGTAATAAAGCCGGAAACTTTTTTTCTTCTACAGTTTTGAGGGCTTCTAAGACGCGTTTGCGAGTAGCACCGGCGATCGCACCAGTAATTTCAATGCGCGCAATTTGTTTCTTAAACTTGGGCTTAAACGGCCAAACCATGAGTTATCAACATACCTCGTAATAAATTTAATATAAGATGCCCAGCGCTCAAACGACTTTCTTTGTTCTGTGAAAAAACATCAGCAGGGATAATTTCCTGAAAATTTTAATAAATTTTTTGTATTTTCAGAGACCTTGATATGGCATTTTCGCTGGATGCTGATGGAGTTGTTGTAGATTGTGGCTAATATAAAATACCAAATTCTAGTTTAGCGTCCTCTGGGATCGTTAATAAAGGCTATGTTCCCTATTCTTCCAAATGGAAAATAGCAGAATATTTGGTGTCATCCTAGTTCAGCAAATAAATGATACAAATCATTTCTACTGTTGCGTCTTTACTGAATAGTCCTGAAACTTGAGTAAATGTATCAACATTAAAGTGAAATAGTGTTACACAAATCATACTTGATTGAGTGAAAAACTCGCCCTTATATTAAAAAGGTTGATTCCTTACTTCCTACCCAAGCAAATAATTTTATCAATCGAGTCAGATTATTATTATGGTCACACATTTAGGCTAGTTATGAGATAGGACTTACGCAACTGGCATATTATTTTAAGTTTGTAGTAAGGACTTTAGTCCTCTCATAAGGACTGAAGTCCTTACTACAAGCAAAAAAAAATGATTTTTTGTGACACTTGCGTAAGTCCTGTTAGAAATGAATAACTAATACTTTAAGAAGTATTTAATGAGTAATTTTAACTAATAAAAAACTTATTGAGCAAAACTAATGACTATCTATAGAACTCCTATTTGATTCGGTCAAAATAACTCCGTACACCTATATTCTCTGAAACCATTTTCCCTGTTGGCTATTCGCTATTACCTGACTACGCATCATTTGAGATATCAAACCGGATTCCTGTAGAGTGCCCTAGCAAGACTTTGGCTTTGGTCAACATAACTTTTTTAGTTTTGTCAATTCATGAGTATCTCAATCAAAGCTATTTTCACTACTTAAGAATCGATTCGTAAAATTTGACCCCGATAACAAACGTAAATGTCAAACAGGGTGCCAACAAAACCACAGGTTAAACTGATGACAAATAATCCGCGTAGAGGAGTACCACTACCGAAAGTGGCGAGAAAATGGACAATTCCAGTTGCGATGGCCTCAGTTAAATCTTGTAAGCCAGGAAACTGACCGATTACGAACAACAACAGCAATCCTGTGCCAACCAGAAAAATCGGAGCGACAAAACTAAAAACGAGCGTTAATACCAAGGAGCGGAGAAAGTTAGTGAAAATAGTCATTGAACACAAACTCCGTGAATGAAGATGACAATAGCTAGATAGAGGTTTGTCATTTTCTACAATACGTGCGATCGCTTGCAAGCAGGCAATCTGTCAAAAATCTTAAGTTTTCATTAAAAGAAACTGCCACAAGTTACGCCACATTCCAGAGATGTTAAAAACCACTTGAATTTACAAAACACTTGTCTAGCAAAGCTTACAGCCGAAGTTAGCACCTATTAATTTCTCACAAACGCGTTTAATACCAGCTTTATTTTCTGAGAACATCTTTAAACTAAGTTAATCTTCTGGGTTTTAAATTGGGCAGTGGGGAGA
>NZ_JACKZU010000237.1:0-12623 GCF_014222165.1 Nostoc sp. 2RC | reverse complement strand
TTTAATAAGTAATCAAGCGGACATGATATTATGGGTTTCCAAGTAAAAAAATATTCAATAGAAGACTGTTAATTGTTAACTGTTCACCGTTGATGGTTGACAGTCAGCATTGAGCAGTCAACGACCCCAAGCGCAATAGTTTATTTTTTGGAGTTTCTTAGTGAAAGCAACTGATGTACTTAAAACTAAGCAATGGGAATTTATCTGCTGAAACTATAACGTGATTTTAATTTTACAAATACTAAGATTAAAATTACGGCTACTTATCACCTCTTTCCCATTCAGGTATACCACCTTTGACTCGGCGGATGGGCAAATTTGCAATTAAAGCTGTGGTTCGTTGGTTGCTTTCTAAAGAGAACTCTAAGCCTTCTGTTTCAACTTCGACATAGCGACAGACGACATCTAGGATTTCTTGCCGCATTTTTTCCAACGTTTGGGGGTCGATGTCAGCGCGATCGTGAGCAATCACTAATTGCAGGCGACGTTTCACTTGAGTTCGACTGCTATCAGGGCCACGAGAAAAAAGTTTTTCTAGAAGTTCAATCATTACGAATAGGTCTGGCGCAGAGACTCGAAAATTAAGTTAAACAATCTTGGTCGAGAACAACTTTCTAAGACGCACGAAGAAGTTGTCTTGGGACGAGTCGATATCCAGAAATTCGACGTTTTCCCCTTCCAATCTCCGAGCAATGTTTTCAAAGGCTGTGCCAGCTAGAGAGTGAGTTTCTCCTAATACCAAAGGTTCGCCGCGATTGGTAGATACAATAACACGCTCGTCGTCAGGGATTACCCCGATCAAGGGGATGGCGAGAAGTTCCTGAACATCTTGCACTGACATCATATCATTTGCCTGCACCATTGCGGGTCTGATGCGGTTAATTATTAAATGAACACGCTTAACCCCTTGTGCTTCTAGTAATCCAACTACTCTATCAGCATCACGAACAGAGGAAATTTCTGGTGTACTCACGACTAGCGCTTCTTTGGCTGGGCCAATGGCATTTTTAAATCCATTTTCAATACCGGCGGGGCTATCAATAATTACATATTGATATTTTTGGGCTAATGCATTCACCAATAACTTCATTTGTTCTGGTGTGACTGCATCTTTAGAACGATTTTGGGCTGCTGGCAAAAGTACGAGATTCGGTTGTCGCTTATCTTTAACTAAGGCTTGTTCTAAACGACACTCTCTTGCTAGGACTTCCACCGCAGTATAGACGATGCGGTTTTCCAGCCCTAACAGCAAATCTAAATTTCTCAGACCAAAATCCGCATCAACCAAGGCAACTTGACGGCCCATTTTAGCTAAAGCCATGCCTAGATTTGCTGAAACGGTGGTTTTACCCACTCCTCCTTTGCCGGAGGTAATCACAATAATGCGAGTCATGATA
This sequence comes from Nostoc sp. 2RC, assembly GCF_014222165.1. NCBI lineage: Bacteria > Bacillati > Cyanobacteriota > Cyanophyceae > Nostocales > Nostocaceae > Nostoc > Nostoc sp. 2RC. Next base: position 11,226 of record NZ_JACKZU010000237.1, on the reverse strand, counting down.
GAAATGCGGTCAATGAGGGTTCAGGAAATATAAAACTGTAAATGCAGTATAAAGTATGAAGTATCGTATCAAGTATGAAGAAATATCTGAATCTCTAAGGCGAGAATCAGGTACGAGTGCTTTTTTATAGCGTTTTTCAGTTATATACAATACACTTTGCCAGGGGGAAAGGGCTATGGATTAAAGTAGTGTATTCTATCTACATAAAAATCGCTATGTTTTACCCTGGATATCCTTAATGTTTTAAGTAAATATTCAGGGTTGCTTGTCGGTCTTGATCGATTGATTTCTGGAAAAATCAGTAGCCCTGGCGATGCGAATTCCTTGGGGTGTAATATGTGCCACCTCTGGAGAAAATTGCATCGGCGATTTTTCTGGCGCTCTAGCTACAGCATCTGCGATCCGCAATTGGGTTGGTTCCATTTGCAAGGCCATAATCAGACACGAAAGATTACCTCCAGCACCAGCATGAGCGATTCCACGTAGACGACCCCAGATGATAATATCCCCATCTGCAACTACAATACCACCTGGATTCACATCCCCCAAGATAATTACTGTACCAGGATGACGGATTTCTACTCCAGAGCGTACAGTCATTTCTAAATAAAGTGCATCTGCCTGGGGTATGGCTGTAGCTTTTGGCTCTGTATTCAGGGAGTTTACGGGTTGTAATTGCTCTACTGAGTAACCAGAAGTGACAGCAGCGATCGCAGTTTGCCGACGACTAGTGGAGACAGATACTAATCGCAGTTGGACTTCACTCAAAGCTTCGGCGAGTTCTTGCAGTTGTCTGGCATCTACTAGACGGTCTTGTGCCATTAGATGCACTGGTGTATTAGGTATGCGGAAGCGATCGCCAGCGTTCAAGCGCTGTCTGGTTTGCTGCCAAATATCAGACCAACTAACTTCAGATGCAGGTAATTGAGACTCCTGGGGTAAAATTAATAACAGTCTTCCCCCTTCACTTTTGAGTTGGACTTGAATATTCTGATTTGGCCGCTGTCTTAATAATGGTGAGTCACCACTATCTAAATCAGTCCAAATAGAGTTGGCGGAATTTAACTCTATATCCTGCTTGGCAGGAGTTGGTTCTACATCCGCAAGCTCAGTATTTGATTTTAAATACAACAGTACCGAATTTAACTCAGCATCCGGGAGGATAGAATCTGATTCTAAATCCGAAACAGCGGGATTTTTCTCTACCTGGGAATTAATAGAGTTTGGGTCTGCATTAGGAGGTGCAGAATTTGACTTGAGATTGGGTAATGCGGAATCAGAAGTCATGCAGTACTAACCAAAAGACAGGGGATACACCGAATAATTACCAATATTAGATCGTTTGCAAAATACGACAACATCCTTATAACATTTTGGATTTGAGATTTACGATGGTGTAGCACTATGTTGAAGCAAGCCTAGCCTAGCATCTGGGGCAAAAACCTTGATTAAATAGGATTTTCGGCCCTTTCTATGTTGCAATTATTCTTCTAATTAGTGAATTAATTGTGTGCGATCGCTAGTTTAAAAAAACTTGAGTAGTTGCAAGCAACTATTCTCTTGCATTATCACTGAAAAACGTTTTAGTCAACCGTTGATAAATTGTGCCTAAAGCATCAGTATCACCAACATTACCCGGAAACAGCACCACAGGTAAATCAGGAAATTGGGGATGATTGGATGGTGTCAGCACCATTGAACAACCAGGTAAAATTTGACCTAGTAAGCGTGCAGAAGTTAAAGCTAGACCAGTACTCAAAACATCGTTTGAGGTAATGCCACCCTTGCTAATTAAGAATCCGATATCAGATGGTAAACTGCGGACAATATCCATCAATAAGGCTGAAACCTTGACCCCAAAGTCCAATCGTGTCTTAACATCCTGAAAATTTAGTTCCTGACGGCTAGTATAAACCACGGGTGTTTTCCCAGCCTCATGTATTAACCGCGTACTTTCCTGAATTTCCTGTAGGAGTACAGCCGATTGATTTGTCTGATTATCTAGTAGTCGCGCTACATCAACTTCAATTCCCACAGTTCCCTCTACTTGCAATAATGCCTCTAATTGCTGAGTAGTTTTTTTCACATGGGAGCCAACAATCACCACACCTGGTTTTTTTTGGCGGACATATTGTGCCATGTTTTCAGCAGCGATTGGTTGGGGAGGTAAAGCAGCTAAAGCAGTTAAAATGCTGGCAGCACTGCGAAATAAAAAGCGTTTACCACGACTTACTGCTGTTAATACATCTAGTGCAAAGCCATTGAGGTCGGCTTGAGTTTCACCATCGACAACAGCACACTGATTATTACTCAGTTTTAGCAAGCGTTCTAGACTACCAGAGCGAATATCAGCTAAGAGAAACCGTTGTACTGCTTCGGCCTGAATTTGTCCTTTAGTCTTTTCTTCGACATACTTGGGTAAGTAACTATGATGGTAGCTGAAAACCGAATCACGGGCAAATTCTGTTTCATGGACTGGGATGGGTACGCCGCCAACAATTAAATAATGTACGCTGTCACGGGTAATACGTCCGCCCTCTCTTCGAGAGGCTTCGCCAACAAAAAATCCAGGTACGAGAAAATGGGCATCAAAAGGGCCGAGTTCTTGAGCGATCGCATCTGTTTCAATGGGATAATGTCCGCGCAAGGTAGAATCAGAACGGCTGACAATCAAAAAATCATCAATTCCTTCAGCCTGCAAAGCAATTTTCAAATTTTGGCAAACTTCTCTAGTCACAGATGCAGCTGACTCTGGGGTTAAGGATCTTGTATTAGTCAACACGAAGAAAATCGGTGAATCATCCTGTAATCCTATGCGTAGAGTATCCACATCCCAGCGCATTAGCAGCAAGCAACTGTGGACTGTTTGAGAACCTGTAGGATCGTCGTCTAAGACAATTATTTTAGGTTTATTGCTCATTTAGAAGATTTTAGATTTGAGATTTTGGATTGATTTCACAGAGCGATCGAGGGCTGTTATCATCAATAAATTACCAATCAGGCGATCGTTTTTTTAGGGAAAATAGCAATTGAAGCATAGTTTAAGACATCAATTGATGGTCAAATCCCAGCTTCAAGAGACTTTCTTTGCCCATTGCCCATTACCTACCATCAACTCAACTTTTGTGCAATTTTCTAATTTCTGCTTGCACATCAATGGCAATCTGCAATGATTGATTTAAAAGTTGGGCGTATTCGCCTGCTTGAGTGCTAACTTGTAAAGCTTGGAGACTAGCTAAATTATTGACAAATAACTCTTGATTATTAGCAAGCAAATTTTTATTATCTCGCAAAATTCGTTCCGTTTTCAGAGCGCGGACTAAATCTTCTCGAATCAGTTGCAAGGCGGCGGTGACTCTATCTCTGTCTTGGACACTGCTTTCTAGATTTCCTGATGCTGCTAATTGGTCATTGATATCGATGGCTTTAATCAGGTCATGATATTTATCAACTTCATCTAAAAGTATTGTCAGTCCTTCTGGAAAACTCAACTGTCGCCAGAGCGCTCGCCCCACCAATATCGGGATTGGCACTAGAATTAGTAAAAGAATTCCGAATTTAATTGAAGACCCAATTGTTGGCAAAATAACAAAGGCATAAATAAAGCCAACGATAATTGGCGTTAGCGCCAATGTCACCAGTATTTCATTGATCAAAAACCCCAATCGCTTCTTGCGATCTCGCAAAACAGAGGGACGAAAAACGTCTTCTGGGTCGAACCCAGTCAAGCGTCTCAGTTCCCCTTTACTAATTTCCAAGCCTATTAAGTCCGGCTGCACGGCTGGATAACTCCTATGGAAACCCAAGTTGCGTATTTATTTTAATCGGGTTTGGTAGAGAAGCAACGGGTGGTGGCGTTTTTCCTGTGCAGTAAGGCAAACATATCTAGGGCGAATAAATCCAGGGCGAATAAATCCAGGGCGAACAGCCGTTCGCCCCTACCATTTTGATTGGATATTGGGATGTGATTGGTCTTTGTTCCACGATTGTGGGTTGTTTTGGATATATTGACGAATTTCTGAAGATTCGATCCATTCTTCGGCAACAATTTTTCCGTATTCATTCAAAACCATTTCTTCATTAACGATTTCACCAAATAAACATTGTCTCTTGTAGGTGCAAATCGTCACAAAATAAAATCCCACAGAAGAATAATCGTATCCCCTCAGGCGGATAGAATTGCGATCGTGTATTTGTGGATTATATTTCATCAAATTTATCGAAAAATTTCACCACATTTATTTTTCCCAATCCCCCAACCCAACAAACTGTACGGGCGAACGGTTGTTCGCCCTAACTCTTATCCCCCTAACTCTTATCCCCCCTAATACCAATTCTGTATGAAGATGCGCCAAACTACATGAGGAATGAACCGCAAAGGGCACAAAGGACACAAAGAAAGAAAGAAAGAAAGAAAGAAAGAAAATTTGGCGCAGCCTCACAAAGAAATGGTATAACCCTTATCCACCCTGTCTTATTGTGCTTCATACTGAGGTTATGACTTTACCTCACACTGCAATGCCATAAATATTCCTTAAGTCTAAACGAAAGCTTACTAGAAGAATGATGTTTTAATTTCTCAAATTATTGAAAATGTATGAAAACCCATAATTCGATCTCTAAATTTTCAGCTTAATTGCTATTGATATTATTTATTCTTTGATAAATAACCAGTGCCAAACAAAGCATAATCATCACTGAAAATTCGTAAATTTTGTTCATTAAAAGGTACAGAAATGACTGCTACAAATGGTAAGCGTAAAATTCGTTATGCTGTTGTTGGTTTAGGTTGGTTTGCCCAACAAGCTGCTTTACCTTCCTTTGCCCACACGGAAAACTCTGAATTAGTTGCACTGGTTTCTGATGACCCCACAAAAAGAGAAGAACTGAGCAAAAAGTACGGCATAAAGCAGACTTATTCCTACGAGGAGTATGAAAACTGTTTGACAAGTGGTGAGGTTGATGCAGTTTATATTGCCTTGCCCAATCACTTGCATCGTGAATACACTGTACGGGCTGCTAATCAGGCAATTCATGTGTTGTGTGAAAAGCCAATGGCGATGACAGAAGAAGAATGTGAGGAAATGATTAAAGCTGCCAATGATAACGGTGTAAAATTGATGATTGCCTACCGCTTACATTTGGAAGAAGCAAATTTACAAGCAGTGGAAATTGTTCGCTCACAACAAATAGGTGAACCACGAATTTTCAATTCTGTTTTTACTCAACAAGTAGAAGAAGGCAATATTCGTTTACGAAATGTAACAGGTGGCGGAACCCTGGAGGATATCGGCATTTACTGTATTAATGCTGCACGTTATCTATTTCAAGATGAACCAATCGAAGTATTTGCTGTAGCTGCTAATAAGGGAGAACAACGCTTCAGCGAAGTGGAAGAAATGACTAGTGTCATTTTACGTTTCCCCAATGAACGGTTGGCAACATTTACCTGTAGCTTTGGGGCGGCTAATGTTGGAACTTATCAGATTGTAGGTACTAAAGGAGATTTGCGAGTAGAACCCGCCTATGTTTGGAAGGGAGAAATCAAACATTACCTAACAATTGATGGTAAAACCCAAGAGCGTACCTTTGACGATCGCGACCAATTAGCTGCTGAGTTTACTTACTTCTCTAATTGTATTCTTGAAGATAAAGACCCAGAACCATCTGGAATTGAAGGGCTGATTGATGTTAGTATCATTCAGGCGCTTTACGAATCAATTAAGATTGGTAAACCCGTACAGATACAAACTCGCAATCGTCATCAACGTCCCACAGTAACTCAAAGCATCAAGCGCCCTCCTCTGAAAGAGACTCCTGACTTAATTCATGCTGCTGCACCTTCAAGTGAATCATAAATCAGGGACTTTCAAGTAAAAATATATTCCATAGAACACTGTTGACTGTTGACTCTGAAGCGTCAACGGTCAACAGGAAACCAGTTTTCATCTAAAATTTGTTCTAAAGAGCCAATGGGTATCAAGGGGAATATGTCAATGCCAAGTTGAGAGCGATCGCTTGCTTCTGTTCTTGCATCTTGATAACATTCATCAAATATTTCTAAAATGTAAGGCTTTAAACTCGGACTATCTTTAAGAGCTTTTTTAATCTCTCTGCGAAAAGTCCTAATTTCTCCTTTCCAATGTCCTTGATTACGTTCTCGCTCTTCGTCCCAACACTTGAGCTTTAATAGATGTTCGAGAAGCTTAATTAATAAACTTTCAATTGCTCGCTTCTCTCTTCTACCCATAGTTTCTAATTCTTCTAACAAATTATCTAAATCCACAGCAGAAAACTGTCCAGCCCGAAGTTGATTGATAGTTGTCCTCAACCAAAGGTAATAATCTTGGTCGTATAAAGTCTCAGCTGTTGGTTCTATTTGTACCACCATACCCTTGTTCAACTCCTATTATTTGTGATGTCAAAGGCGATTCTGAATTCAAAATATTATCATTACAAATAAAATCAAAAAATTATCTATAGTACACACTATTACACCGTTATCAGGCACAATATAATATATTGTGCCCCTACCATTTTGTCTATTTAATTGAAAACAGCCGTATATCCCTAAATATTAAGGATAAAGACCCCTGTCAGTCAGCGCTTGAGCTACTCTACCTACTCCTAGTGTATAAGCTGCCAACCTCAAAGAAACTTGCCGTTTCTTCGACTGCTGAATTACTTGGTGGTAAGCTTGCACCATCAAATGTTCCATTTCGCGGTTGACGCGTTCCTCATCCCAAAATAGGTAAGAAAGACCTTGCACCCACTCTAAATAACTCACCACCACACCGCCAGCATTGGCCAAAATATCTGGTAGTACTGTCACACCCCGCGCTTCTAAGGATAAGCTAGCCTCTAGAGTCACCGGCCCGTTAGCTGCTTCCGCAACAATTTGCGCTTGCACCTGATTCGCATTTTCTTCAGTGATTTGGTTCTCCAAAGCTGCTGGTATCAGGACATCGCAAGGTAAAGTTAATAAATCTGCATTGCTAATTGCTACTGCTTCGGGATAACCGACGATACTCTTGTGATTTTCGGCGGCGTAGGCTTTTAACTTGGGAATATCAAGACCATCTTGGGAAAATACTCCCCCTGCACTGGTAGAAACAGCGATAATTTTTGCTCCTGCTTCGTATAGTAATTCAGCAGCAGCACTGCCAACATTACCAAAACCTTGAATGGCTACTCGCACTCCCGCCAAAGATTTACCTTGGTCTGCTAGCGCCTCGCGTACAATAATCATCGCCCCGCGCCCAGTTGCCATTTCTCGTCCCCTGGAACCGCCCACAGAAAGAGGCTTCCCAGTGACAACCCCCGGTACAGCATGACCGACATTCACTGAGTAAGTATCCATCATCCAAGCCATTTCACGGGCAGAAGTACCCATGTCTGGCGCAGGAATATCCACGGAAGGCCCAATATCTTTAATCAACTCGCTGATATAACGACGGCTGATCCGTTCTAATTCTCCGACACTATAACGTTTTGGATCGATCGCAATACCACCCTTGGCACCACCGTAAGGAATACCCAATAGGGCACATTTCCATGTCATTAGCATTGCTAAAGCTGAAACTTCCCGCAATGTCACAGCCGGATGATAACGTATTCCGCCTTTGTAGGGGCCTAAAACATCAGAGTGTTGCACCCGATGTCCGGCGACAACTTGTATTTCCCCACTATCTAGTTTTACAGGAACCGAAACTGTTACCACTTTGCGTGGATGGCTGAGAATTTCTATTATTCCTTGATCTAACCTTAATTCCTTAGCCGCAGCTTCCAGGTAACTACAGGCTTGATCGAATGGACAAATATATGCCGGAGAAGCAGCTTCCAACGGCAACACAGATGCTAAACTCATAAAATTTTCTCCCAATCGCGGTCTTTGCGCGAACCGGATATTCTTTATATATTGCCTAGCTTATCCTTTTTTTTAGAAAAATAGAAATTTTGTAGTTTTTGTTACAGTTTTATTCAATTTGATGTGTATTGTGAATCGGGTATTGGGCATGGGAAGATGGGAAGATAGGGAGACTTGTACTGAGCGGAGCCGTTGGCGCAGCCTCTCGCAGAGAAGTATGGGGAGATGGGGACAGGCGATAATAATAACTCCCCAGTCAACAGTCAACAGTCAACAGTCAACACTCTAATGCCCTATACCTATCACTACATTCTGTCCTCCAAAGCCAAAACTTAGACATAGTATATGGTTAATATTACTGAGGCGTGTTGCTGTAATAAAATTTAAATCAAACTCTGGTTGCTGCAATCCAATACAAGGGGGTAATATTTGATGCTTTAAAGCCATTAGGGAAAATGCCACACCTAAGGCTCCGGATGCTCCTAGTGTATGACCTGAGCTTCCTTTGGTGGAGCTAACTGCTACGTCTTGGGGAAACAAATGCTGGATTACCATACTTTCCATTTGGTCATTGAGATGGGTAGCTGTGCCATGAGCATGAATGTAATCAATATCAGCTGGTGATAAACAACTACGTTGTAGACATTGTTTGATAGCAGCGATCGCACTTTTTCCATGAGGTTCTGGTGAATTAGTGTGATGTGCGTCGTTGGTGAAGCCGAAACCGAGAATTTCACCATATATCTTTGCTTGACGCTGCTTTGCCAATTCTGTTGATTCCAAGACAAACACAGCTGCGCCTTCACCCAACACTAAGCCTTCTCGATGCACATCAAAAGGATAAGCGCCAGTTTTTGCCAAAGCACCCATCTGCTGAAATCCTGCCAAAGTCAAAGGTGTAATTGGTGTTTCCACCGCGCCTGCGATCGCTCTTTGACATTGCCCAGTTTGGATGAGTAAAGCTGCTTGGGCAATAGATAAAATGCCAGTAGCACAAGCTACCATTGGTGCCAACACTATCCCAGAGGCACCAATTTGTCGTGCAGTGGCGATGGCGTTCATGTGAGGTAATGTATCAAGCCAATTTTTTAAACTGAACGCAGGGACAGAGGGACGTGGGGATGCGGGGATGCAGTGAGGAAGTTGGAGTCTTGGCGGTTCCCGTCGAGTCCAAACTTCCGAACCCGAAGGGGGACGCAAAGATGAGGAGAAATTCTTTACGTCTTTTTCAATGGCTGTGTCCTCATACATTTGCCGCGCCAAAACTTCCCAAGATGCTTGATGAGAGCGACTTGAGCCTATGATTACAGCACAATCAGCTAAAGGTGGAACTAAGCCAGCATCTTGCAAAGCAGAAGCAACAACCAACTGAGTTAGCATTGTCAAATCAGCTGGCTGTTTACCTATTAAAGCCATAGGAAATGGTTTTATTTCTGGAAATGGTTGAAGTAATCTAATTCCAGATTTACCTGCTAGTAAATTTTGCCAACTTTCCTCTAAGCTGCCACCCAAAGCAGAAACTAAACCAATACCAGTAACAACAACCTTCACCAATTTAGAAATTATGTGTTAGAAGTCTTTGCGTCCCCGCGTCTCCGTATCTCCTCTTACTGCGCTGGTGTTTTCAAATTTTCAGCACCTTGGGTTACTTTAGCAGAGTCGATGCGATCGCCTTGCTGAATTTTGTTGACTACATCGAAGCCTTGGGTAACATAGCCAAACACAGCGTATCTACCATCCAAAAATCCTATATCTGCTAGAGCAAAATAAAACTGTGAAGAAGCGGAGTTTGGCGGTTCCGATCGCGCCATTGCCACTGCACCTTGCTTGTGGGGCAATAGAACGGGTTGAGCAGTAGCATCAAATGTTTGATTGTAAATCGGTGTATTTGAGCCTTTTTGCTTAATTTCTAAAGGTATATAGCGAGGATTTCCTGTTTTTGGGTCAACATAACTACCTGTTCCCAATTGATCTACAGGAAAATTTGGGTCTTTGCTTTGGGGATCGCCGCCTTGAACCACAAACGGCTGGGGTTGTTGGGGAGTTCCGCGTTCAACTCTATGGAAAGCTAAGCCATTGTAGACGCCCTTTTGCACTAAATCTACAAAATTGCCAGCTGTAATTGGAGCGTTAGTACCGTCTACTTCGATAGTAATCGGTGAGCCTTTAACTGTAAGTACCACAGTAGCCTTACCATCCAGCCTTGGTAAATTGGCGAATCCAGCAACACTGTCATTCGTATTTTGAGATACAGGCGTTGCTTCAGTAGTTGTCTTAGTACTTGCCTCATTTGAGTTTGAGGTGGCTACTGATGTCGGAGAAGAATTATTAGAAGCGACTTGCTGTGTTGAACATGCTCCTAACATCAAAGCACTGACAAGCGCAACAGAAAGCAAAAATTGTGAAATTTTCAACCGCATTGCTAGTTACTGATTCAACTTAAGTATCTTATCGTTTTAAAGGGAATTGGGCATTGGGCATTGTGCATTGGGCAGGGAAAAGGTTAAAGGGAAAAGGGAAAGGGAATAAATTTAATCTTTCGCCTTTTCCCCTTACCCCTCTTCCTATGCCCCATTCGCCATGCCCCATGCCCCATGCCCTATGCCCAATCTCTCAAAGCCCTTCTAAGGATACTCCTAAAAAACGGGCTAGCTTTGCGCCTTCTGTTTCTAACTCTGTTAAAGATAACGGTTGTCCGACTCTTGTTAAGGGTATATCTCGCCGTCCCTTAACGCGGAGATAAAGGGCGCGAAGGGGATTAATGCCTTCTTTGACAGCTATCCGCACAGACTGTACCTCTTCTATGCGACCATCAATTTCAATGCGGCGGTTTTTGCCAGGAAATCCCCAACGAAATATTTTGAATGTGCTGGTTTCCCGATCGAATTCGTTGTAACCGCCTCCCACATCCCATAAAATCACTAACCATAAGTACGTGGCTAGTAGTAAGCCAGCAGAGCCATATAATCCCATTACCAATCCTTGAGGTACGAATACCAGTTGAGTTGGATCGGTAACTATGAGTAAATTAATTTTTAGATAACTGGATATGCCAGCCAGTAGAAAGCCTGTTGCTCCCAAGGTAACGATAGTTGCCCACCAGTAGTTACTAAACCGACGAGAACCGAGAACGTTTTGATGCAGCAGGCGATCGCCCTTGTTAATCGTTGTTGATGCCGTCATTGAACTACCTTGGCTTGTGAGATACTCTCTTTAAAAGTCTGCCATTGAATCGGGATATCTTGCAACTGGATTAGGGCATGGGGCATGGGGCATAGGAAGAAGACAAGTAGACAAGGAGAATAATTTTTAACTCCTAACTCCCAACTCCCCACTCCTAACTCCCAATGCCCCATCCC
>NZ_JACKZU010000236.1:0-12624 GCF_014222165.1 Nostoc sp. 2RC | reverse complement strand
ATAATTCAAACAAAATCTATAAATTATAGGAATTTTATTATATTAATAATTTTGATATTTGATTGTTAAATTCTCATTTTTTTACTTTTGATTACTTTGGTAAGGTAAAATAATGGTGACAATAGTTTGTTGTTCGGGAATACTATTAAATAGCAATTCACCGTCATATAATTTAATTATGTGCTGAACAATACTAAGCCCTAATCCAGAACCTTGTTGTTCGTTAAACTTGCGATTAAATTGAATAAATGCTCCGATTCTTTCAATTTCTTCAATTGTCATTCCTTTGCCATTATCAATTAAATGTAAACGAAATTTGTGACCATTGACATTGCTAATAACTCGAATTTGACTACCAGGTAAAGAAAATTTAAAAGCATTCTCTATTAATTCTTCAATGACAATCCTCAATTTATCTTCTGGCATTTGCAGGATTGATTCTGTAAGTTCGAGAGTTAAATCTTTGGTTCGACAAAATTCTCTAGCTCTTTGAAGACAAACATCACTAATAATTTTTTTAGCAAGACATTGTTCTGAATTTTCTTTAATTTGTTGAATTTTTTCGTTATCTCGAATGATTAATTCTAGATTAGAGTAGAGTAAAAAACGTTGAGTTAATCGATTGAGTCGGTTAGCTGAGGTGTAAATTAACTCTGCAATTTCAATTTCTTCAGATTCACGCATCATGCTACGATTGTCAACTAACAATTGTGACATTCCCAGAATTCCATTTAAAGGAGTATTGAGTTCGTGAGGTAATGAATGAGCGATATTGATTCTGAGTTCATCTAGCTGAGCTTGAGATTGACGCTGAACTACAGATTGTTTACGCAGACGAGTAGCGATCGCCTTTAATAATTCTTCAGTTGTAAATGGTTTTGTTAAATAATCATCGGCTCCGATTTCCATACCCTGACGAAAATCTGAACGTTCAGCTTTAGCTGTGACAAATATCAAAGGAATATTCGCTGTTGCTTCATTTTGACGCAGAGCAGCTAGTACACTATAACCGTCTAATTCCGGCATCATGATGTCGCAGATAATCAAATCGGGTAATTTGGTTTTAGCAATTTCTAATCCTATTTTGCCGTTGGGAGCTATCAAAGTTTTAAAGTCAGAAAGTTGTAAAATATCTTCAATATTTTCCCGAATTTGAGCTTCATCTTCTATGATTAAAATGGTATTCATTTATGAGATTTTTTAAGTATATTTAAAGTTAAAAATTGAGATTAATTTCATATTTTTTTTATGATTACAAAGTATTTCTTTATTTTTGATAATTAAGTAAATTAAATTTTTGCAGAATCTTGGCATTTTCTGGTGTAAGTAATACTTGTAAATTCTTGATTTCATTTAAAAGCTCGATTTCACGAGAGCATTCTTGCTGTAATATATTTAAGTAGCGATCGCGTTCGGCATTTGATTGAGTTTGTTTGAGCATGTGGATTGCCATATTAATATTAGAAAGAGGATTACCCAAATCTTGTAAAAGTTTTTGTAAAACCTCATTATGCATATCTGCTAGTTGTTTACTATCCTGAAGCTTTTGTGCATTTGCTTGTATTTCTTGCTTCAGTTTGGCATTTTGTTGACGTTCTTGTTCGTACTGTTGTCTAATTAAATCTGGTTTTTCTATCCGTGCCAGTCTAATCTCAATTGCCTTTATCAGTTCTTCTGGTAAGAAAGGTTTTGTAATGTAATCATCGGCTCCCAACTCCATAGCTTGGCGGAGATCGGTACGCTCTACTTTTGCAGTCAGAAAAATTACTGGTATTGACTCAGTTTCTACATCTTTACGTAAGCTTTCTAGGACGCTGTAGCCATCCAATCCAGGCATCATAACATCGCAACAGATCAGGTCTGGCTTTTCGGCTTTCGCCAACCGTAAACCCTCTAAGCCATCGTTTGCAGTAATAATATTAAAATCTGACAAAGTTAAAATCTGTTCAATATTTGAGCAGACTTGGATTTCGTCTTCAATTACTAATATTTTCTTATCCATACTTTTACTTAAAAAACTCATTTTGTTTATCGAGGTGTGATAGTTTATTTTTCCCAAAATTATTTATCAATAACACATTAGATTTTTATATAGCAATTTTTTATAAACTTGCAGCCAATAATTCTTAACTGATTTGTACCCTAGCCTGCTGGTTCACAGGCAGTAAGCGTATATACCTCGTTTGCACTTTGTTTAATAAAAATTAAGTTCATTTTCATAGAGAATAAATATTAACTTAAGGCATCGGTAGCAACTAGTGGCAATTCCACCCTAAATGTTGTGCCGACTCCGATTTGACTAGCAAAAGTGATTCGCCCTTTATATAGGCATACACATTTATTCACTATTGTCAAGCCTAATCCAGTGCCTGGTGTATTACCAACATTACTACCTCGGTAGAATGACTCGAATAAATGTTGCAGATCTTCTACTGAAATCCCAATACCTTCATCTTGAATCAGAAAAACTGCAATTTGCTCTTGAATTAACAAATCAATTTGAATATTACTGCCACTTGAAGAATATTTGACAGCATTTGAAAGTAAGTTGCTGAGAATTTGTCGCAGAAGTTGACTATCCATAATGAAGTAATTTTTGTCTGCTGGATTACCTTGATATTGAGGAGAAAAGACGAGGTGATGATTAGGCGAACTCAGCTGTAGTTCATCTATCAAAGTTTGACAGAAATTAACCAAATTAACAGAACTTGGTTTGAATACTAATTTTCCAGCTTCAGCTTTATTAATTAGCAAGATATCATCTAAAAGTTGAGTAGTATGTTGAACATAAGTTTGAATACATTGAAGATGCCTTTGTTTTTGTTGTTCATCTAGTTTATGACTAAAGCTTTTTAAAATTCCAGCAGAAGAAGCAATCACAGCTAAGGGAGTACGAAATTCATGGGATGTCATGGAAATGAAGCGAGATTTTAAATCGCTCAGTTCTTTTTCTTTTTCTAAAGCTTTAACAATTTGTTCTTCAGCTTTTTTGCGCTCATTTAATTCTATTTGTAATTGGGCGTAGAGTCCTGATTGTTGTGTAGCGATCGCTAGTTGATTTCCTAATTGTTGTAACAGTTCAATTTCTCCTGATTTCCATTCTCTAGGACGCGAACATTGGTGAGCAATTAATAAACCCCATAACTCACCGTGTTGAATAATTGGAATCACAAGTTTGGCACGAATTTGCATATCCTCCATAAACTGGATTAAGCAGCTAGGCGATTCGCGTAAATTGCGGTCAGAAAGAGCATAAATTTCACCTTGGACATAACGCAAATAACATTCTTTTGGAAAACATTCAGGCGGAAAAGATTCATTAAGGATACTTTTATATCCTGGTGTCAATGCTTCAGCAATTACTTTTCCCGTACCATCTGTGAAAGTACGGTAAATTAGGACGCGATCGACTTTTAATAACTTGTGAACTTCCGCTACTGTCACGTTTAAAATTGCTTGTATATCTAAAGATTCTCGGATGCGTTGAGTAATGATATTTACTAAATGTTCGCGTTCAATTGCAGCCTCTACTACTACCAACTGGTGTTTTAATTCTTCTTCTGCTTGTTTTTGATTTTGTATATCTTTAACTACGCCAATTGAACAAATCGGTTTGCCAAAAACATCCAGTATTAGAGAAACTGTCAAATTAATCCAGATTAAATTACCATTTTTATGTAAACAACGTTTTTCAATTGAGAATGTTTGCACTTCTCCAGATAAAAGTGCTTGTAAATTATTGTGATGATGTTTAATGTCTTCAAAGTAAGTAATATCTTGATATGTCTTCTTCAGTAACTCTTCTTGAGAGTATCCCAAAATCTCACATAATTTTTGGTTGACTTTAATAATTTTTCCATCTAAAGTTTCTAGTTTAATTCCTACAGCTGCTTGATTAAAAATAGCCCTTAATTCTGCCTCGCTTTCTTGCAATTCTAAAGTACGTTGCTCTACTATAGCTTCTAAATCTTGATTCAGTTGTTGTAGAGCTTCTTGTGCGCGTTTTCGTTGCAGTTCTGCCGACGCTCTAGCGGCAAATACTTTTAAAATGCCCTCAAATTTTTTAGGTTCAGCTATGGTTTTTTTATCTACTATGTATAGTGAGCCAATTGAATTGCCAAAATTATCGCTTAAGATAACTCCCATAAAACTTTCGGCTTCCATTGCAGCGGATCTTTGGGCTGTAGGAAAAAGTTGTTGGATTCCTGAAGTACAGTAGTAATATCCTTGCTTGAGCAAAATTTCGCAAGGAGTCGAGGTTGGCTCATAAAAAATATTAGGTTGCAACTGGCCATCAGACCAAAATCCTAAAGTCTGGACTTGTCCTTCAATTAATTCAGCGACAATAACATGACAGACATCTAAAGCAAAAGCAATGTATTCAACTAATGCTGGGAAAAAATCATTTCCTGTGGTGGAAGCTGTGCTTTCTACTAAACTTTGTAAAGCAATTTCAGCTTGTTTACGCTCTGTAATATCTTCAGCAATACCAGCGATCCGATACACTTCTCCCTGGTCATTTTTGATGGGGAAGGCGCGGCTGCGAATCCAACGTATTGCTCCATCTGGTCGAAGAATTCGGTATTCTTCATCATATTCGTTCTCAATTCTTTTTGGCGTATCTGTAATGAAGCGCTGGCGATCGCTTGGATGAACTGCTTCTAAAAATATATCAGATGATGTATAAACTTCTTCTGTAGAACGTCCCCAAATTTCTTCAAAAGCAGGACTTACATAGACAATTTGGCGATTATCTTTTGTAATATCAGTAATCCAAAACATACTTTTAATGTTTTCTGTAAATAAGCGAAATTTCTGTTCGCTTTCTTTGAGTGCAGCTTCAGCTTGTTTATATTCTGTAATATCCTCAGAAATGCACAGTAAGTATTCCGGTTGTTGATTTCCATCGTACAAAGGAATTTTTTTTGTATGCAAAATTCTTTGCCCAAAACTAGGGCTGTCAAGAGTCTCCTCAGAAATATCTTGAGGGACACCACTAGAAAAAGCTTCTTGGTCTTTTTGACGAAAAAAGTCTGCTTGTTCTTTGGGATAAAATTCGTAATCTGTTTTGCCAATGGCTTGTTCGGCTGTGATACCAAATATACGTTCGCAGGTTTGATTCCATAATTTAAATCTCCCAAAATTTTCTGGTTTTGCATCTTTAACAAACAGTGCAACCGGAAGATTATTAATCATGGAGGCTAAAAAATTGCGAGTCTGTTGGAGTTCTTGTTGTACTTTTCTACTTTCTGTAATATCGATACCCGTACAGACAATATATTCAACTTGGTTATGGTTATTAAGTAAGACGTTATTTGACCAAGAAATAATGCGGCGATCGCTATCTTTAGTAATTAAGTCAGTTTCGTATCGGTTGGGTAATTCTTTATATGCAAAGTTTTCAAATAAAGTTTTGATACATTCAATTTTTTTTGGTAATCGTAGAACATCCCAGATAAATTTGCCTTTAACTTCATCAAATAAATAACCTGTGTTTTGTTCGCAAGTATGATTAAAGCGCACAATTTTACCTTGGCAATCTAGCACCACAACTAGAGCATCCGCAACATTCAAAACCGCAGAAACAAAGTTACGTTCTAAGCGCAGTTCGCTCTCAATTCTCTGACGTTCTGCGAGTTTAACTCGTGCATAATTATAGAGTCCTGCTTGTTGAATTGCAACGCCAAGTAGACTAGCAGGAGTGACTAATCCGATCGCTTCTCCTTGCTCTCCTAATATTGGTAGATGGCAAATTTGATGTTGTTTGAGCAAATTTAAAGCAGTAAAAGCATCTTTAAATTCTGCTATTTTCAGAGTTACTAGGTCTGTTGTCATCACCTCACGAATAGTGATATTTTCTAAACTCTTTCCTTCTGCTGTCAGCTTAATTAAATCTCTTTGTGTAAAGATACCCACCAACTGTGAGTTTTCCATAATTAGAACACAACTGTCGGCTTGAGATGTAATATTGTCGATTTCTTTAGTGGAATATTCTAAAGATTTATAATCTTTGTTTTGCCCATAACCAAAATTACCTTGTGGCTTATTTATTAATGCCACCACATCCAAAAGTAAAACTTCGGGACTAACCATTAAAGGATGACGAATAATAGTCATTTGTAAATTTTCAAAGCTGAGAGAGTTCATTAACATTTCTATAAATATCTAGTCGGATTAATTCTTAAAAAGAGTTCATAATATTATATCTAAAGTTAAAAATGTTACATTAAGAATATTTAACATTCGATAAATTAACCAGATTTATGTATGGAAACAATTAACTTAAAATTATTTTTTATTTAGTAGAGCACCTGAAGTTAAGCCAAGCAATAATTTAAAATTATTTTTTTAAATATTGCTGTAATGCCTCTATGTTGTTGAGGTAGTCATTATTAGCCACTTTTTTGATAATGTTGAACAGACTAATTAAAGACATTATCAAAAATAGAAAAACTATGATGATGAAAACATGATTAACAGTCCGAAAAATCCATCTTTTGGAATGGAAATTTAAACGTTTTTCTCTGCTCATTAGTAAAACAACATAAAATTGTTGTTGCAAAAAAGGAATAGAAACTCTGATGTCTATAGCGTGGCATTGAGTAATTTTACTACTTAATACTCTTTTTAATTCTGTTAATTGGGTATTAGTAAACTTTGATGCTGTTTCAGGAGGAATACTAGCCAAAAAATGTTTTACAAAAGGATCGGTTTTAGCAGAAATTTTGGTGAAATTATATTCAGACATTTTGTTTGCTTCTCAGTATAAATTAGCTTTAAAATAATAGATTGTGTTCTGAATCCCAACATTTATCGTCACGCCAAGTTCTACGAGTGTATTGACAGTCAAATTCATTATCAATCCAGGGTATTGATGTAGGGTTTTCTCCAAGAGATGAAAATGTATAATTAACTGAAGAAAGTACATTAGCAAAGATAGTAAAGCTAGAAGCCGACAAAACGATCGCAGTTGCAATTAAAAACAAACTATTAATGGGAGTCCATAAAGGATGTAAACTTTTTTCATATTGCAAACGCTGTTTTGAACGACGTTCATTTCCTGCTAAGAAAACTAGATAGAAATTCAATTTTGAGATTGGTAATGAAATTCGCAAGTCTAGAGAATGATTGCTTTTCGTGCTAGTCTCCAAGCTTTTTTCAATAGCTTTGATTTGTTCTGTATCAAAAGTATTTTTGATTGTTGGATCTATTTGAGTCCAAATATTTTCAAAAGATAAATTATGCATTGGTGTTTCAGTCATGGCTTTTATATAATCCTATTTTGAAAAATTTCCAGGCGAACGTTAGACATTACAAATACTTTTGAGTGTCTCGCAATTTGGAATAATTCTATTATTCAACTTTTAAATCAAAAAATAATCGAGGAAAAGCACGAATTTTTTTGCCGAATCATTTGAGAGTATTTACTTGTATTGCTAATGATAATTTAAGAATAAATACTGAGGTATGACTCTATAACCCATGCAAAGTTGAGCGAAGCTAGGGAAATGGGGAAGTTGAATTACTTGAAAAGCGCTGTAAGTTGGTTATTCAAAAAAGTTGGTACAATCTAGCTAATTTGAAAAACTCTTACTGTCTAGGTCAGCATTGACTGTAGATATCGCCTCAAACCAAGGTTTTGATACTGCTTGTCTGGCTGCGAGAGTATGAATTTAACTAACAGCAAATTTACTGAAAAACTCCAGAGCTGTTTACGTAAAATTGCGAATCGCATTATTGCATAACACGCAACAGTAGATGCAAGAAAACCAAAAAAAAGATGGGAAGAATTTACTTCTCCTGCTCCTGTGCCCCTTTGTCCCTCCCCGAAGCATACTGAATTTGAAATTACATACTGTAACTTGAATGTGGGCAATATGAGAATATCTCAAGCATTTCGTCTGCTCTGTATCTTAACTCTCTATCGATGTATAACTTAATATAAGTCATGCTATTGACATGATATTTAAAGAGATACAGTTTTGTTGAAATGCGTTTAAACGCGATCGCATTCGTATTTTCGACCCTATGACTCATGGTTTCCCCCTCACTATTGTGGTGGTTGATGATTGCGCTCAAAAGCGGATGGAAATTTGTCGCTGTTTGCAGTCAAAGTCGCTGTGCGATTATCGGATTTTCGAGTTTGGCACGGTGATGGAGGCGATGAAATGGTGTCAGCAGGAAATACCAGATGCGATCGTGCTGGATTTTTTATTGCCTGATGGCAATGGGTTAAAGTTTCTTCAAGAATTTAGGAAACAATTTAGCACTGACCAATCCGCGATCGTTCTCCTGACCACAGAAGAAGATGAACTTATAGCCGCCCGTGCCATCAAAAGCGGTGCCCAGGATTATTTAATTAAAGGCAACCTCACCCCTGAAGTTGTGCAACAATCAATAGATCGCGCAGTTGCACCAATTCTTCTCAGACGGCAACTAGAACAAAGTCAAGAACAACAACAACTCATTGCCGCGATCGCTTTGCGGATTCGTCAGTCACTCAACCTCCAAGAAATTTTGGCTGCAACTGCAACACAAGTGCGGCAATTTCTGGCGGCAGACCGGGTACTGGTTTATCAATTCCATCCAGATATGAACGGCACCATTGTCGCAGAGTCAGTACTTGATGGTTGGACAGTGGCTTTGGGGCAGGAAATTCGCGATACCTGCTTTCAAAAGCAAGCCAAAAGCGAATATGGCCAAGGGAAAAAACGAGCAATAGACGATATTTATCAGGCTGGCTTAACGAATTGTCATCTGCGTCTTTTGGAACAATTTGAAGTTAAAGCCAATCTGGTGGTGCCGATTTTAGTGGCAGGGGAATTATGGGGATTATTAATTGCCCACCAATGTTCGACATCTCGTCACTGGGAATCGGTGGAACTTTCCTTATTAGATCGACTCGCCGTGCAAATAGCGATCGCCATTCAACAAGCAACTGCTTACGAACAGCTACAGGCAGAATTAGCAGAACGCAAACAAGCACAAGCCGCTTTACTCCAAAGTGAAGCTCGTTTTGCAGCATTCATGAATAATAGTCCCACAGCTTCCTGGATTACCGATGAAAACGGCCGCATATTATATTTGAGCCAGACTTATCTTTGCACTTTTCAAATTCCAACTCAAAAAGTAGAAGATTTGATTGGCAAGACATTTTTTGAGATTTATTCGCCTGACATTGCTCAGCAGTTTGTGGATAATATTCGCCAGGTTGCACAGACTCAGCAGATTATTGATGTCATTGAACAAGCTCCCAGGCCAGACGGCACACTAGGCTATTTTTTAGTTTACAAATTCCCACTTGAGGGAACTGTCGGGGAATGCCTAGTGGGCGGAGTTGCAGTTGATATTACCGAACGAGTGCTGGCACAACAGGCATTGCAACAACTCAATCAACAACTTGAAACCAGAGTCGAACAGCGCACAGCAGCTTTACGTGAAAGCGAAGAACGCTTTCGCAAAACCCAAGCCCATCTGCTGGCGGCACAACGAATTGCCAATTTGGGCAGTTGGGAATTAGACTTACAAACTCAAGAAATCATCTGGTCGCCGGAGGTGTTTGAGATTTTTGGACGCGATCGTGCCTGTGGTACGCCAACCTACGAAGAATTCCGTCAGCTCATGCATTTAGGTGCCCAGACTCGTCACGATATTTTAGTGCAGCAAGCGATCGAACAAGGACGATCCTATGAAATAGAATATTGCTCAAATCGCTCGGATGGGACATTGCTTTATTTATTTTCCAGAGCTGAAGCGATATTTGATGCCAATGGTAAAGCCGCTTGCTTGGTGGGCACCATCTTAGATATTACCGAGCGCAAACAAGTAGAAGCAGCCCTTAGAGACAGCGAACGCCGTTATGCAACCTTGACAGAAGCCGCACCCGTGGCAATTTTCCGGCTCGATCCCGCTGGTCAATGTATTTATGTCAACGATCGCTGGAGCGAGATGACAGGTAAACCAACACAGGCAGCATTAGGAACGGGCTGGTTAAATATAATACTTCCAGAAGACCGCGAACGCCTGGAGTTGGCATGGTCTCAAAGATTTTGGCAAACAGGACTATACCGCAACGAAGCCAGATATCTGCAACCGAATGGTACTATCACTTGGTTCTACATCCAAGTGCTGCCCGAAACTAACCCCTTTGGCATCGTTATTGGCTACATTGGCACCCTCACGGATATTACCGAACGCAAACAAGCAGAGTCAGCCCTGCAAGAGAGCGAACGCCGCTATGCCACCTTGACAGAAGCCGCTCCAGTAGCCATTTTTCGCCTTGATGCTGTTGGTCAATGTATCTATGTCAACGATCGCTGGAGCCAGATGACTCTGAGGCCAACACAATCGGCATTGGGGATGGGGTGGTTAGAAGCGCTACATCCAGAAGATCGTCAGCGCCTGGGTTGGGAATGGTCGCTGAAATTTCAGCAAGGACGTGTTAACCCCACAGAATTCTATGAAAGCGAGGGCAGACACGTGCGACCCGATGGTAGCATCAATTGGTTTTATCTCCAGGTGCTACCTGAAATCAACGGCAGTAATGAAATTATTGGTTACGTCAGTACAATTACGGATATCAGCGATCGCAAACGAACTGAAGAACAACTGCATCACCTTTCCGAAAGGCTGACTCTGGCAATCAGTTCTGGAGGGTTCGGCATTTGGGAATATGATTTCGCCCAAAACAAACAAATTTGGGATGAGCGAATGTACGAACTCTACGGATTAAGTAGTAGCGATTTTAACAGTTCTTTTGATGCCTGGTTAAACTGCATCCACCCAGACGATCGCCCTTATATGCTCGAAGCCACTGAGCAAGTTCTCCAAGGGAAGCAAGAATATAATGTCGAGTTCCGTATCGTTCAACCTAATGGAAAAATTCGTTTCCTCAAAGGTTACGGTATTATCAAGCGTAACCACCAGGGCGAACCTGTGTGGATGATTGGGGTTAACTTTGATATTAGCGATCGCAAGCAAGCAGAACAGGAACTCATTCGCAACAGGGATTTGCTAGAAGCAATTTTTAACGAATCTGCCGATGCCATTTTTCTTGTCGATCCCGAAACGCTGCTGACTCTAGATTGTAATCGGCAAGCGGTGGAACTGTTTGAGGCAGATGACAAAGCCCAATTGATTAACATTGATGGGCAGACACTCCAGCACCGTCCATTTTCTGATAGCGAAATCGCTGGCATTGTCACAGAAATTGAATCGAAAGGTGTCTGGAGTCTGGAAATTGAATATGTGACTCTTCGGGGCAAGATTTTTTGGGGGAACATTGCAGCCAAGCCGATTACTGTCGCCGGACGCACCATAAATTTAATCCGGCTAACTGATATTAGCGATCGCAAACAGGCACAAGAGGCACTGGCGAAATATGCCCATGAAGTGGAAGATCTCTACAATAATGCTCCCTGTGGCTATCATTCTCTGGATAGCGATGGCCGATTTATCAAGGTAAACGAGACAGAACTGCAATTGTTGGGCTATACCCGTGGAGAAATGATTGGCAAACCTTTAGTAGATTTTTTCACAGAAGCCAGTTGTTTAGCCTTCTGGGTCAACTATAACCGCTTTCAAGAGCGAGGCTGGGTAAAAGATTTGGAGTATGAGATGATCTGTAAAGATGGCAGAGTTTTGCCAGTATTAATCAGTGCCACTGCCGTCAAAGATACCGATGGCAGATATCTCTACAACCGCGCCACCCTATTTGATATTAGCGATCGCAAACAAGCCGAGCAAGAACTAGAAGAATCGCGCAAAATGCTGCAAACGGTATTGGACACATTTCCCCAACGTGTCTTCTGGAAAGACCGCCAGTCGCGCTTTCTCGGCTGCAATCCGGCATTTGCTCGCGATGCTCAAATAGACCCCGATACCATCATCGGCAAAACTGACTTTGAGTTACCTTGGGCAAAGTGGGCACACCTTTACTGTGCCGATGACGCCAAAGTTATGAATACTAGAATCCCCAAGCTAGGCTACGAGGAGCCATTGGAAGGGCCGAATGGGGAGGAACTCTGGGTGCGAACAAATAAAGTTCCCCTGACCAATAGTACAGGCGATGTAATTGGTATCTTGGTATCCCACGAAGACATTACAGATCGCAAACAAGCCGAAGCCCAACTGCGGCAAACCAACATCGAACTAGCCCGCGCCACTCGCCTCAAAGACGAATTTTTGGCAAACATGAGCCACGAACTGCGAACCCCACTGAATGCGATTTTAGGTATGTCAGAAGGCATTATAGAAGGTGTCTTTGGTTCGATTAACGAACGGCAAGCAAAAGCGATCGCCACCATTGAGCGCAGTGGCAGACATTTGTTAGAACTAATCAACGACATCTTAGACTTGTCTAAAATCGAATCCGGCAAACTGGAATTACAGCCCAGTGACGTGCCAGTGAGAACCTTGTGCGATGCCAGCCTCGCCTTCGTCAAACACATGGCACTGAAAAAAAATATTCGCCTGAGTACTCACATCGCCAGCAATCTTAGCACCATTCAAGTAGACGATCGCCGTTTACGTCAAGTACTAATCAACCTACTCAGCAACGCCATCAAATTCACACCAGAAAAAGGGTCTGTCTCTCTAAAAGTCTGGCTGGAAGAGGCAGGGGGG
>NZ_JACKZU010000235.1:0-12630 GCF_014222165.1 Nostoc sp. 2RC | reverse complement strand
TGGGGAGTGTGGGGAGTGTGGAGGGTAATTTTTTGGATACTTAGCTAGAAATCCCACACAAAATTTCGTTCACCCCTTCCAAATAAAAAAATATTCCACAGAAGACTGTTAACTGTTAACTGTTAACTGTTGACCGTTGACCGTTGACAGTCAATAGTCAACGACCTGAATCGGAACAATTTATTTTTTGGAGTTCCCTAAGTCCTGAATAAAAAGGCTATGTCTACAGCAAGCTGAGCCAATAGCAAAAATAGTATCTTAAAATGCAAGTATTTTTGCAAAATGTATGCTAAGCTTGCAGCAGTTCAGTAAAATTGCCAAAAAATCAACATGCCTGACAACAAAAACGGCAAACATTAAAAGACCTTGCTATTGTCCCGGCAGATTAAGTTTGTCCGCTCGGCTTTTTCTAACGGAGAGATACAGCCTCATGAAAGTGGATGTGAATCTTTGCAACAACCTAAAATCAATCAGGACTCGCTTGGGTATGAGTCAACAAGACTTGGCTAACATAGCTGGCGTCACTCGTCAAAGTATTGGTGGTGTGGAATCGGGACAATATGCCCCTTCTGTTGCTATGTCACTGCGTTTAGCCAAGGCGCTTGGTTGCCAAGTCGAGGACTTATTTTGGTTTGAGGAAGATTTACCAAAAGTTGAGGCAGTTCTTACCAAACCAGTCGAGAGTGGACAGCAATTGCGAGTTGCCTTAGCACAGGTTGGAGGTAAATGGATAGCTTATCCTTTAGTTGGGAATAATGCTTTTCGCCTGGAAATGGTTCCTGCTGATGGTGAAGCAGTTGCAGTGAGCGATCGCACTACAAAAATAAGTTGCGAAAGTGAAGCCCAGCTAAATATTCACCTCAAAAGTGAAACGGTGAAGGATTGCTCTGGTGGTGAATTTATCCGAACGCACACACTCAGCGAACAAAGGATTTGTAACGTAGTCCCCACTCTTCAAGAACCCTTACTTTGTGACAAGGGCTATATACAGCAACCAACAAATCAGCAAAGAGCAGCTCCCCAGACAATAGAAGTTGCTGTCAGTGTCAGCAAACTGCCATTGGTAGAAAATCAAGCACAAAACCAAACAAGTACAAATAAAGTCGTGGTTCGACTGCTTGATGATATGAACAGATTGCAAAATACAGTTGTAGTTGCTGGTTGTACGCCAATGATTTCCCTTTGGGCAAGAGCCGCTGAACGCTGGCATCCAAAATTGCGAGTTCATCATATTCTCGCCAACAGTATGGCAGCATTACGTAGTTTGTGCCAAGGTGAAATCCACATTGCAGGGATGCATCTGTACGATCCAGAAACTGGGGAACATAACATTCCCTTTGTGCGAAAAGCTTTAGCTGGTAAGAGTGCAGTTTTAATTACCCTTGGCGTTTGGGAAGAGGGACTTTTAGTTGCACCAGGAAATCCCTTAGGAATCACAACAGTTAGTGATTTAGTAGAATTAGGAGCAACTGTTATTAACCGCGAATCGGGTTCTGGTTGTCGTATGCTTTTGGAGCGCAAACTCCAAGAGAAACAGATACCATTTGATTCCGTTAAAGGATTCGATCGCATCGTCTACAGCCATCAAGATGCTGCTCTATCGGTAATCTCAGGAGTTGCTGATGCAGCTGTCAGTACAGCATCCGTGGCTGCGGCCTATGGGTTGGAATTTATCACCCTACATCGATCGCGCTACGATTTGGTGATTCTTAAAGAATACTTGGAAGAAGCACCAGTACAGGAATTGCTCAGTACCTTGGGACATCGGTTAGTCCAATCGCAATTAGAAATTCTTGGCGGCTATGACATCAGCAATATTGGGGAAGTTGTAGCGAATATTTAAAATTTTGGATTTGGAATTTTGGATTTTGGATTAAATTTTTCAATCTAAAATCTAAAATCCCAAATCTAAAATTCGCTAAAGATTGCTCAAAAGTCTACACAACAATTGTCTTACAATCCAAAATCCAAAATCCCAAATGGCATTAGCCGACCATGAACGATCACTTAACTACCAACAAACATCCCATTCAGATTAACGATACAACCTTGCGAGATGGCGAACAGGCCGCGGGTGTAGCTTTTAACGTGGAGGAAAAAATTGCGATCGCCACGTTTCTAGATTCTATTGGTGTTCCAGAATTAGAAATTGGAATTCCGGCAATGGGACAAGAAGAAGCAGAGTCAATTCGCACCATTGTGAATCTAGGATTAAATGCTAAATTACTGGGTTGGAACCGTGCTAATTTATCTGATATTCAAGCATCGATAGATTGTGGTTTACACCGGGTACATATTTCCGTTCCCGTTTCCGAAATTCAAATTGGTGTCAAGTTTGGCGGTAAGCAACAAGTAATGCTGGATCGTTTGCGGGATGCAATTAATTTTGCTAGCGATCGCGGTTTATCTGTGTCTGTTGGCGGCGAAGATTCTTCTAGAGCCGATCCATCTTTTTTATTAGATGTAGCCTTCTTTGCTCAAGAGTTAGGAGCTTTTCGCTTCCGCTTCTGTGACACCGTAGGAATTCTCGACCCTCTAACCACTTACAGCAAAGTCCGTTCCCTTGTGCATCATCTATTCATTCCTATAGAAATGCACACCCACAATGATTTCGGACTAGCATTAGCGAACTCCCTGGCTGGTATTGAGGCAGGGGCACTATCGGTGAACACCACAGTCAACGGAATTGGCGAACGGGCTGGAAATGCGGCCTTAGAAGAAATTGTGATGGCGCTGAAACATATTTACAGTGTCCGAACAGGTATCAATACAAAACGTCTGCTGGAACTATCAAGGTTAGTTGCGAAAGCCGCTAACTGGCCAGTTCCTCCTTGGAAAGCGATCGTCGGTGAAAATACCTTTGCCCACGAATCAGGTATTCATGCTCATGGTGTACTACAAAATCCAGGTACTTACGAACCTTTCGCGCCAGAAGATGTTGGTTGGGAACGTCGTTTAGTTGTAGGCAAACATTCTGGTCGGCATTTAATACTGAGTGTGCTGCAACAACATGGAATTAACCTCAGCCAGCCAGAAATTCAATCAGTGCTGGATGCTGTCAAACATCAATCAGTACAAGTTAAGCGCAGTCTCACAGTTGAAGAACTCCTGAGTTTAGTTCCTAAAGGTTGAATAGGGGAATTAGTTAACGGTTATCAGTTATTTGATGACTGATGACTAAATTGGTTAAGAACACATAACAAGTCCGTCTAAATTTGATGAGCGCATTTGTTAACTGACTGCTAGACTTATACCAATTATGTTGGTATAAACCTATGTCAAGAAAAGGACAAGGATGGATCACCTTTCAATCATCAACAGAAGAACTGGAACTTTTGGAAGAGTATTGCAAGCGGTTTCAACGCACTAAAACTGATGTGTTGCGCTCCTTAGTACGTAGCCTCGAACCAAAATTACTCAAATACCAGACGAAGCAGTTTGATTCCAGGGAGGTGGATCTTGACATCCTTTGAGCAGATATCCAAAGTTGCCTTGCAACGCCAGAAATTGCTAGTTCCTCTGAAATCCTAAAAAGCGTTCTTTTTTCAAATTGGTATAACTTTAACTTCTGTGGCATGAGCAAAGTTTCTTGATACAGAGGTAAATCAGATTTCTGATGTTCCAATACCACTTGATGTCCAGGGTAGTCAGGATTGGTTAATTCTACTAAAACATTTTTCTACCATGCTTAATCTTGAGTCCATCTACACCACAACAATGCAAAAAGTCCCATATCATTGGGCTTTGATCGAGAATTTGCTATCAACAGAAGCCAGTTTAGAACTAACCACAAGTTTTCCCCACGAAGAATTTTGCCTGTCAGAAGGAGAAGGATACGGATACTCTTGGGGAAAAATACTTGCTACTAGCGAGGATATTTCCTTGATGCTCCAATCCAGGGATAATCGTTGGCGAGAACGGATGGCACAGGACAGACTTACCAGTGACTTAAGACACCTAAGTAATGTCTGGCAAAAGTTGATAGAAGCACTATGGACAGATTCTTATCGCACAGCAATAGGCGAAATCTGTGGGTTGGATCTAAAGGATTGTGTAATGGATATTGGATTTCGTCGGTATCAGTCAGGACAGTTACATCGCCCTCATACAGATGAGCCGAACAAAGTTTTAACTCACTTGCTATTTTTCAACCAACAGTGGTCTGTAGATTGGGGGGGTTATTTGCGAATTCTCCAAGACTCCCAACCGGAATCTGTGTTTCAAGATATTCTACCCCTGAGCAATTCCTCTGTTGTGCTAGTGCGTTCTGACAATTCTTGGCATACGGTAACTCCCCTTACTTGTCCTGCATCTGAGTGTCGCCTGGTTTTGAGAGTTGCTTTTTTCCAGAACGATGGTCTAAGTTCCACAGAAATCCAGCTAGCTGCTTAGCGATTCAGTATTTTCTCTCTAATGAGCTTTTTGATTTTCTGGTTCTTGCTTATCTTGTTTGTTTACTTCAACACTTGGCTATGACAAATCATACAGAATTACTGCGATCGCGCTATGGTGAAATTCCTTTCAGTTACGAAATTGATTGGAACGACTCCCTAGAAACACTAATATCTCACCGTTCAGTTCGGTCTTATTTATCCGAACCTCTACCATCAGGAACTCTAGAATGGCTGGTTGCAGCTGCTCAATCTGCGGCTAGTTCGGCTAATATGCAAACCTGGAGTGTGGTAGCAATTGAAGATCCAGAACGCAAAGCAGAGTTATGCAAATTGGCTAATAACCAAGTATGGATTAACCAGGCTCCTGTATTTTTAGTTTGGTTAGCAGATTTAGGTCGTCTGGCTCACATTGCTGACAGTCGCGGACTACCTCATGTCGCTCTCGATTACACAGAACTGTTGGTTAAAGCAATAGTCGATGCTTCGGTAGCAGCGCAAAATGCTGTTGTTGCGGCTGAATCTGTTGGTTTGGGAACGGTGTATATTGGTGCAATTCGCAAAAGTACGCAAGAAGTAGCCACATTGCTAAATTTGCCACCTTTTGTATTCCCAATATTTGGGTTGTGTGTGGGTTATCCCAACCCTGAGGTAGAACCTGCAATGAAGCCGCGTTTACCGCAGCCAGCAGTGTTTCATCGTGAAACCTATAAATTAGCAGAGCAAGATGAAGCGATCGCTCGCTACAACGACATCATGAAACAATTCTATACTGAACAAAACATGAATGTTGCTGTTGATTGGTCGCAACACTCAGCTGAACGCATTGCAACTTTAGACTATTTAAAGGGATGCAAGTACTTGCGTGAAACTCTCAACAACTTCGGCTTTAAGTTGTTGTAAAAGAGTAATGATAGTTTTGGATTTTAGATTCAATTGTGGGTAATTGAGAGGTTGGAGTTTAAACGCAGAGGTACGCAAAGGTACGCGCATACCGCCAAAGGCGGAACCCGCAGGGTAGGTACGCAAAGAATCTTTCAAATTCTCTGGCAAATTGCTTTTTGCTCCCTGTATGTAAGTCTTAATTCAATTTCAATTGAAAATCTCAAATCCAAAATCGAATTGACCAAGAATGTAGCATTAACTCCCAAACATCAAAGGAACTGAAAACTATGAATAGTTTGTCTACGAAGGATTTAAATAGACTCCGCTCTCAAGGCAAAATAATTGTTAATCGAGTGGAGATTTTTATCGAAACTTACTTATCAGAAACCTCACTTGATGAGGATCTGATTAACCAAACCTTAGAAGAGATTATCAAGGCTGCGAATACCTTAACGACGGCAGTCTCCAAAATGAAAACTGTTCAAACCGTACATCATCTTAACGGTTCAAAATAGTTTAATAGTGCTTAATGGAAAGCCATAGCTAATTTATAGGGATTTAGTCAAGTACTGAGTTCTAAGTGCTGAGTATCTAGTATCGATTACTCAGCACTATTTTAGTTATGGAAATAAATCAATTTAGAATGTTAGGAAATATCATGCTAAAAGGGTTAATTTCAAAATTAAGCAACTGGTTGGAAAGAAATAAAATTGTCAGTAATCTGGAGGTTTTTCAAGACTTTATTATCATTTCGCTCTGTCTTGGTTTATTCTGCGTGATGCTGATGCGACTGACAGATATGTTCTTTTCCTTCTTACATCCCTTAGATTTACGGCAAGTAACATCTGATATCTTGTTCATTTTGATTTTAGTAGAATTGTTCCGTCTGTTAATCGATCATCTACAACAACAACGGACATCTGTCACCGCAGCAGTGGAAATTACCATTGTTTCGGCTTTGAGAGAGGTAATTTTGCGCGGTGTTCTAGAAATTCCTCGTGACCAAATTTTGGGAATAGCTGTGTTTCTAGTAGTTTTAACAGGAATTATGATGGCTTTACCTTGGATATCTCGTTTTGTTGAACAAACCAAAATTACTAATCAAGAAACAACAGATAAAACACAATTATTGGCTGAAAATACTATAGTCGCTGAATAATTGTAACTCCAAATACTGTTTGAAAATAATTTGGCGATCGCAAGTAATTTGGCCAGATGTATGATATTCTTGAAATATGGAGAATGAAAGGTACAAAACTCTTTACTAAAAGTAAAGTACGCTTCAAAACCAGGAACTCTCATTATCAGATTGAGCTATGCAAAATATCGGTGACAAGCATGGTTTTCTTATCTTGCTAGCTCATCAACATAACATTGAATCAACCAAATACTTTCAATTTTGTTGAAGTCATAAAATTGCCAAAGATATTAGTTAAGTTTAATATCTTTGTATTTCTTTTTAACCAAATTCTGCGCTTTTTTCCCTGGTTCTATAACCAGTCAGTTTTGTGGTCGCTATGGTTATCTCAATCAAAAATTGCTCAATTATTGATGATTAACCACTAAACGCTAACTAACATATCAGTAGAATATCATGCTTGAACATCTTCTGAACAATCATAATTTACCGTATCCCGATACAATACATCCCATCATTGTCCACTTTGTGATTGCAATGGTGTTGTTTGCTTTTTTGTGTGATGTCATTGGATACTTTACCAGTAACTACCGTCTTTTTGAAGTGAGTTGGTGGAATATGTTTTTCGCTACAATTTCCATCTTCATCGCCGTTGTTTTTGGTCAATTTGAAGCAGGTTTAGCACAACCTTATAATGCCGTTCAACCAATTCTTAATTTGCACACTCTTCTTGGCTGGTCGCTTTCAGGAATTCTCGCAGCTATTACAGCTTGGCGTTATGTCATTCATTGCCGCGCCCCAGAAAAAATATCGGTTTATTACCTAGCAGCAGGTTTAGTTTTGACTATTTTGATAGCCATACAAGTGTATTTTGGAGATGAATTAGTTTGGATATATGGACTACATACTGTACCAGTTGTTGAAGCCATAAAGGAGGGCTTACTACAATGAACCCTGAAGTTATTGACCAATTAAAAACTCATTTGGGAGCAAACGGATTACCCTACGCCATACCCATTCACCCAAATTTAGTTCATCTGACTCTAGCTTTGTTCATCTTGGGCATTACCTTTGATTTGATTGGTGTGTTGTTCCCGATACAAAAACCAGTCTTTAAATTTTTAGCAGTTCCAGCTAATCGTTCTAGCTTTTTTGAAGCTGGTTGGTACAACATGCTAGGTTCGGCACTAATCACATTGTTGACAGTAGCAGCCGGTGTTTACGAAATGATGTTGGCACAACCACTTCCGAACGTCAAAAGTGCCTGGGGATTATCAGCGATAGACACAATGCTTTGGCATGGTGTAGGTGGTGTTTTTCTTCTAGGGCTAATTGTTGTCATGGCTATTTGGAGAGGATTCCAACGCTATATTTGGGAACGGGATGACGGTCAACAGGTGCAGTGGACTTATTTATTTTCTGGGTTGTTCATCATCTTCATCATGTTTGTTCACGGTACTTTAGGGGCACACCTAGCTGCTGAATTTGGAGTTCATAACACTGCTGATATGTTATTGCGCTTAGGTCAAAATCCCAATTTACTACTGAGGTAATCAATGAAAATCCGAAATGTTTTGATGTTTGGTGTAATTGCGATCGCCTTAACTGCTGTTAGTCTTTGGATAGGAGAATGGGCGTATTCTTGGCTACCTCCTCAAGCCGCCGCAGAATCACAACTCGTCGATAAGTTGTTTAGTTTTTTAATCACCCTGGGAGCATTCATATTCATTGGAGTCACAGCAACCCTGATTTACTCAGCAATTTTCCATCGGGTAGACAAGTATGATACTAGTGATGGCCCCCCCATTGAAGGCAATATCACACTAGAAATCATCTGGACTGCAATTCCTGTATTACTAGTCTTTTGGATTGCCGGCTACAGCTATCAAATCTACGAACAAATGGGAATTCAAGGCCCTATGGAAGCTATGCACATACATATTCCCATAGCAATGAAATCTGCCTATGCTGCACCGATAGATGAGGACGCGGGGACGCGAGGACAGGGAGACGCGGGGACGGGGGGACATAAGGACGCGGGGAATATTAATGTCCTGCCAGTTGAAGATATTGAAGTTGATGCCAAACAGTGGGCTTGGGTTTTCCGTTATCCAGAAACCAAAGTCACTAGTACTGAATTACATCTACCGGTCAATCATCGCATCCGTTTAGCGTTGCATTCGGAAGATGTTCTCCACGGCTTTTATATTCCTGCTTTCCGAGTCAAGCAAGACATTATTCCCAATCACAATCTTGACTTTGAATTCACCCCAATTCGTATCGGCAAATATCAATTGACCGATTCCGAATTTAGTGGCACTTACTTTGCAACCATGCAGGCAAATGTTGTTGTCGAGTCTTCTGAAGATTACCAAAAATGGCTAACAGAAGCGGCAAATCGCACACCATCTACTGCAAACAATCAAGCAGCTTTTGAATATGCCCAAGCATCAAAAGAATTAATCAAAAGCTGGGCTACTGTAGTACCTGCAAAAGCTCCCGTAGTCAATTACAGCAATTAGTCATTAGTTATTTACAAATGACGAATGACAACTGACAAAGGACAAAAAACAAATGACAAATATTCCTGCCCAAGACATTAGAATTAAAAACCAAATAGCTAATTACAAACCTAC
Organism: Nostoc sp. 2RC; assembly: GCF_014222165.1. NCBI lineage: Bacteria > Bacillati > Cyanobacteriota > Cyanophyceae > Nostocales > Nostocaceae > Nostoc > Nostoc sp. 2RC. Next base: position 3,580 of record NZ_JACKZU010000235.1, on the reverse strand, counting down.
AACACATTGGCAGCGATACTTTAGCTTTAGCACAGACCATAAAGTCATCGGTATTCAGTACATTGTTACCGCTTTCATTCTGTTTTTAGTCGGTGGCATATTTGCAATGGTCATTCGTGGGGAATTAATTACTCCAGAATCAGACCTCGTTGACCGTAGTGTTTATAATGCAATGTTCACCATGCACGGCACTGTGATGCTATTTGGGTGGACATTCCCTATACTCACAGGTTTTGCAAACTATCTCGTACCTCTGATGATTGGGGCGCGAGATATGGCGTTTCCTAGACTTAATGCTGTTGCCTTCTGGATGGTACCGATCGCTGCTATCCTACTTATGGCCAGTTTCTTTGTACCTGGCGGCCCAGCCCAAGCCGGTTGGTGGTCATACCCTCCCGTTAGCCTGCAAAATCCCACGGGAAATTTGATTAATGGCGAAGTCATCTGGCTGCTAGCTGTGGCAATATCAGGTGTTTCCTCAATTATGGCGGCAATTAACTTTGTCACTACAGTCGTGATGATGCGCGCACCTGGGATGACATTCTTTCGTATGCCCATCTTTGTTTGGAACGTATTTAGCGCCCAGCTTATCCAACTGTTCGGACTACCTGTGTTAACCGCAGGTGCAGTTATGCTTTTACTCGATTTAACAGTGGGAACTAGTTTTTTTAACCCTGCCAAAGGAGGCGACCCAGTTCTATTTCAGCACTTTTTTTGGTTTTACTCCCACCCTGCTGTTTATGTAATTATTCTGCCAGTTTTCGGAGTTTTTTCGGAAATTTTCCCGGCTTTTGCCCGTAAACCTTTATTTGGCTATAAAATTGTCGCTGTTTCATCACTCCTAATTGCTGGAGTTAGCGGTATAGTCTGGGTACACCATTTATATGTCAGTGGTACTTCTGGCTGGATGCGGATGTTTTTCATGCTGACAACAATGTTTGTGTCTGTCCCCACCGGTATTAAAGTATTTGCTTGGACTGCAACGATTTGGGGCGGGAAGTTACGCTTTGATACACCAATGTTGTTTGCCTTTGGCGCACTAATATTGTTTGTGTTTGCAGGTATTACTGGTATTACCCTTTCTTCTGTTCCCGTTGATGTCCACGTCAATAACACATACTATGTGGTGGGTCATTTCCATTATGTTCTGTATGGCACGGTAACAATGGGGATGTTCGCTGCGATTTACTTTTGGTTCCCCAAGATGACTGGACGTATGTACTACGAAGGCTTGGGAAAATTGCACTTCTGGCTGTCGTTCATTGGTATTAATCTCAACTTCTTTCCCATGCATCCGCTAGGACTCCAAGGAATGTTGCGTCGAGTTTCTTCTTATGCGCCAGAGTATCAATTTTGGAATATTATCGCCAGTATTGGCGGATTTTTGTTGGGTGTTTCGACTTTGCCTTTCATTCTGAATATGATTGCTTCTTGGGTACATGGCGCGCAAGCATCGAAGAATCCTTGGCGAGCAATTGGGCTGGAGTGGCTAGTTGCTTCACCACCTGCTGTTGAGAACTTTGAGGAAATTCCTGTTGTTGTGGGTGAACCCTATGGGTATGGGAAGTCTGAACCCTTGGTAAGTGAGCATTAGTTTTAACGCAAAGGAACGCAGAGGTTTACGCAGAGGGACACAGAGAGTTTGTGAACTCTTGCGCTCTTCTTTGCGCCTCTGGGTGAGAGAAATACATGGGAGTATTCAAGTAATGGACAGTTCAGTTATTTCAAAACAATCTGAGCATATTCATGATGAACAACGCAGTAAAATGTTCGGCTTCATTGTGTTTTTGTTGTCAGAAACTTTCATTTTTCTGGGTTTTTTCACAGCATATATTGTCTACAAAACAACAATCCCTGATTGGTTACCTGCTGGTGTTTCTGGGTTGGAAGTTAGAGACCCGGCGATTAATACGCTATTTCTCGTTTCTAGTAGTTTTGTCATCTATTTGGCGGAAAGCGCTCTTGCACGCCACAATTTGACCGAATTTCGCCTGTTTTTAATGTTAACCATCGCAATGGGAAGTTATTTTTTACTCGGACAAGCTATTGAGTGGAGTCACCTTTCTTTTGGTTTTACTACAGGAGTTTTTGGTGGAATATTCTACTTACTGACGGGTTTTCACGGTTTGCACGTTCTCATTGGCATTTTGTTACAGATACTTGTTTTGGGTCGCTCTTTCATTCCTGGTAACTACGACACAGGTCATTTTGGTGTGAATGCAACGTCGTTGTTTTGGCACTTTGTTGATGTCATCTGGATTGTTTTGTTTGTCCTAATTTATATCTGGCAATGATAAAATGACAGACAATTTGGGGGACTCTAAGAAATAAATTATTCTGGTTGACTGTTGACTGTTGACCGTTGATGGTCAACAGTTAAGTAGGTCAACTTAATTAAACATAAAACAATGGTAGGGTGCTTTATCGCAAAGCGTAACGCACCTCAATTGCTATAGTACAGTCTAGAGAGGTGCGTTAGCCTACGGCATAACACACCCTACATTTATTGACATCTACGTATGACGTTTTTTTAGGTTGAGCTACTTAACAGTCTTCTATGGAATATTTTTTGCTTGAAAGTTCTTTAAGCTTGATGAAATTACGTTATTTTTGCGTCAGTCCTGTAACACTAGATTTTGGTGCAGTCTGAATTAGAGTTGCTGCTACTTTTTTCGCCTGTGAAGCGGTTGACCAACTTCCTTCCATCATCGCCACTACGATGGCTCCTTGAACGAGGAGAAGTAATTGTCTGGCTAACTGTTCTGGTGATGAAACTTCTGCGGATTGAGCAAGGTTTTTAATATAAGAGTACATCGATTGTTGATGTTCTAATGCCACCCGATGTCCGGGATGGTCAGCATTAGCTAGTTCCACTGAAGCGTTAATAAATGCACAACCCCGGAAATCTGGGCCTTCAAACCATTCCCGCAGAGCATCAAATATAGCCAACAGTTGTTGGGATGGGTTAGAAGCTCGTTCTTCAATGGTGGTTTTGAGCCATTGACACCATTGCTCATCCTGTTGTCGCAACCACGCTTCAATTAATGCATCTTTTGATTTGAAATGATTATAAAGTGACATTTTCGCAACGCCAGATTCTGCAATGATTCTGTCAATTCCAACGTTGCGAATTCCCTCTCGATAAAATAAACTCGATGCCGTATTTAAAATGCGATCGCGAACAGATTTACGAGTCGTTTTTGATTTATCCATTTACATTACTTCCTTCAATACTGCATATTTTTTAAATAGTAATAACAAAATTTTTATCAATGGCAGAATTGATTAAATTGTCAAATTAACTAGATTTTTAAAATCTATGAATAAAACTTTCACCAAACTTATAAGAACAAGTGTTAAATAAATAGATAATAAAGTTGGAAAATTATAAAACACCTTTAAACTTTGCTTGTTTAACAAAATTAGGTGTTTTTCGTCAGAATTCGGGAGTCATAAGGGTTAAAGAATGAAAATAAATATTTGATGAACCAATTTACTATTCTACTAAATACCTCTAAATTATGACTTCTGACTTTTGGATGCTGAATTTTTACGTTTTATCTATATTAATGTTGAATGA
>NZ_JACKZU010000828.1:0-292 GCF_014222165.1 Nostoc sp. 2RC | reverse complement strand
GGTATCTAATCCTGTTCGCTCCCCATGCTTTCGCTCCTCAGCGTCAGTTACTGCCCAGAGACCCGCCTTCGCCACTGGTGTTCCTCCATATCTCTGCGCATTTCACCGCTACACATGGAATTCCACTTTCCTCTTCTGCACTCAAGTTTTCCAGTTTCCAATGACCCTTCACGGTTGAGCCGTGGGCTTTCACATCAGACTTAAAAAACCGCCTACGCGCGCTTTACGCCCAATAATTCCGGATAACGCTTGCCACCTACGTATCACCGCGGCTGCTGGCACGTAGTTAGCC
>NZ_JACKZU010000234.1:0-12732 GCF_014222165.1 Nostoc sp. 2RC | reverse complement strand
CAGATGTAGATAACAAAAAATATTGATAATTGAAATTACAAATAACTAATCTAAAAAATAAAATATTTCTGTATAGATTATCTAGATAAGTTGGGAATAATAAGTATCAGAACAAGTTAAACGACTTAATACATAACTTGCTTGTCGTTTAACTTTTCTCTACTAACTTTAACTGCTCAATAATTTAGATTAGTTCTCAAAATTACAGCAGAGAACTAATCAGATTTAACCCAGCCGATTAAGTGTTGTACAACCTCTTTTTTAACCCAACAATAGTTTACATTTGCTTGACTAGTAATCCGTCAAAATTAGGTTTTTAACAGATTTTTCCAGAATAAAACTAGTAGATATAACAGTCATAAGCAAGAAAGTAAAATCTTGAATACAGGCTGTTAACTGTTAACGATTAACAGTTAACATTCAACATCAAATCGTATATCTGCTGTTCAAAAATTCTCTCGTTTATTTTTGGTTGAGATAACAATGTTAGTGATTTACAGTGGTGAACGTGGTAGTGGTAGGTAAAAGGCAATACGGTTCAGTTAACGAATTTATCTGTTAAGGCAGGGGGGCTATTAGCAGAAAGCAGGGGAGAAAAAAGCTTAACTGAACTGTGTTGAGATAAAAGGAGTGTACAACTCCTATTCATAGTGAATTGTGACTTTCGGTTTGGAGAATTCTGCTGTAAATGACAGCAATAATTTCATCAATGGCACAATCGAAAGGTGTGATTTCTGCCTGACGTAGGCGTAGCCCGTCTTTGACATCGCCATCCTCTCCATATATCAAATTTATACTCACATAACTATCTGGCTTGTAGGGCATTCGTTCTGCCCATTCAATAGCCACAATTCCTGGCGTCACCTCAATACCTTCCCAGTAACTTTCTAAATTCAGGCTTAGAACTTCCTGTGGTTCTAAGCGATATAAATCCAGGTGGTAAAGGGGCAGGCGTCCTTCAGTATACTCATTAATCAAAGTAAAAGTGGGACTGACAATGGGTTCAGTAATTCCCAAACCCTTACCAATGCCTTGAACCAGAGTAGTTTTACCTGCACCCAAATCACCCTCCAATAAAATTACACTGCCAGCAGGTAGAAATTCACCGAGAATCATACCTAAACGTAGTGTTGCCTCTGTATCTGCAAGACAAATTTTCATAATTAGTCATTAGTCATTAGTTATTAGTCATTAGTCATTAGTCATTAGTCATTTGCTAATAACCAATGCCCCATGCCCATTGCCCATTGCCCATTGCCTATTGCCTATTGCCTATTGCCCATTGCCCATTGCCTATTGCCCATTGCCCATTGCCTATTACCCATACTTATCTTCCCTGATTAGCTCTACCGTACCACCGCAATAACACGCGTGCTAGTTTCTGGGGGTTGTGGCGTACAATACCTGTTTCATCTTCATATAAAACATGAGCTGGCACTATTCGGCGTCCTAACTCAATTACAGCTTCTCTGTCTAGGAAAACGGGATGGGAATTTTGTTGGGCGTAGCGGATGAGTGATTGTTCCGAGGGGGATCTTTTCTGTACTAGAACAGCATCAAATAGCTGTCTTTGCTGACAAGCAGCATCAATGGCTCGGATATGATCGGCAACAGTATATCCTTCAGTTTCTCCTGGTTGAGTCATTATATTGCAGATATAGATACGGGGAACCTTTGCTTTGGCGATCGCATCGGCAATTTCTGGTACTAATAAGTTAGGAATCAAGCTAGTATAAAGACTACCAGGGCCAATAATAATGTAATCTGCTTCTTTAAGTGCCTTGATAACTGCTGGTATTGCTGGGGGATTAGCTGGAATACAGCCTATTTTGATAATTTTTCCGCCTGCTTTGGGAATGTTAGATTCTCCTTCAATGCGGCGACCATCGGCTAATTCTGCCCAGAGGCGAACATCACTGAGAGTTGCTGGTAGTACTTGTCCCCGTACTGCTAGTACTTTGGAACTGGCTGCAACTGCACGCTCCAAATCTCCAGTAATATCACTCATCGCTGTTAAAAATAAATTGCCAAAACTATGGCCAGTTAACCCATCTCCAGCACGAAAGCGATATTGAAATAATTCTGTTAATAACTTTTCTTCATCTGCTAGGGCTGCTAAACAATTACGAATATCCCCTGGTGGTAGTACGCCAAATTCCTGGCGCAATCGCCCAGAAGAACCACCATCATCAGCTACAGTTACAATGGCAGTAATATTAGCGCTGTAAGTTTTTAATCCCCTCAACAAGGTAGAAAGCCCTGTACCACCGCCAATCACTACTATTTTCGGCCCTCGGTACAATCGACGATGAGCCAGCAAAACATCAATAAGTTCTTCATCATCATCGGTTCTTAAAACCTTAGTAATTGAGCCTACGGTGCGAGTTTGTCCCCAAAGGAGTAACAGTAAGCCGCCAAGCAGCACCAAAGGGCCGCTGACATAGTTAGGTAAGATCTCGGTGATTACTCCCAGGAAACCCCGAACCAACTCGAACATCCAAAAAATTGGGGTCAGCTTAATCCAAATAGCTAACCCCAAAATTGCTAGTAGCACACCTCCAACACTGATTAACAACCAACGTTTAATCGATAATCCAGGGGATAACCATTTAAACCACTGGTTAACACGATAGGAAGTACGAGAGGGCGACTGCTTTCGCAGGGCGTTGAGGGCTTGTCGGAGAAAACCAATTGACATACCTAGATTCACAGCAGTGCTACAAACTAATAATTAACAGAAAATCTACACCACTTGGTTTCAAACACTAGTAGTACGCCAAGGCAACTTGGCTCTTTAAAGGGCAAAGGGACTCATGTTCTTTATCCCTTACCCTTTTCCCTTGACCCTTTCCCCAACCTCCATCTAACATTTTTGGGTTGGTAGACAGACTACTAGGCGTAAAACTATATATATTTTTCAATCCCATTAGACTAACAAGCAAGTTGCCAAGATTGCCAGTGTTCTCAGTTAAACAATATCTTTGACTTGGTAAGAGTGAATTTAATGGAAAAACGAATTTTAGGATTAGATCCAGGACTGGCAATTTTAGGATTTGGGGCAATTACCTGTAGACAAATCCCCAACAAGATGCAACAGACCACAGTAAATATGCTGGATTTTGGGGTAATCAAAACATCAGCAGATGTGGAAATGTCACAGCGCCTATGCACCTTATTTGATGATTTACACACTGTAATCGAGGAATTTCAACCAGATTTAGTGGCGATCGAAAAACTATTTTTCTATCGTATGTCAAGTACTATCTTGGTTGCACAGGCGCGGGGTGTAGTCATGTTAGTCTTGGGACAGCGCCGACTCCCTTATGTAGAATTTACTCCTGCTCAAATTAAACAAGCTTTAACAGGGTATGGCAATGCCGATAAATCTGAGGTGCAAGAAGCAGTGGCGAGGGAACTCGATTTAGATGAGATTCCCAAGCCCGATGATGCTGCGGATGCTTTGGCGGTGGCTTTAACGGCGTCTTACCAGATTTAATAGTGTACAAAAACAATAAAGTTCTTTACTGGCTCGTAAAGTCCTTTACTGCTTCGTAAAGTCATTTACTAACTGTCACAGAGTAAAAGTACTTAAGACACAATTAGTACGAGCGATAATATCGTTATCCATTAGGGTTTCATAAATTCCGTGCGTTTATCCTGAAGCTTTACAAACTCCAAGTTATTAATGTTGGCTGTAAATAGGGAAACATAAGTTGATCGGGAGCAACATTTAACTGAGGAGAAATACATTGCTGAGTGGAGAAGATGCCGAAGATAGCAAATTTAATGAAGCTGACACTATAGCCAAGCTAATTAATCCAGCACTCTACGAAAAAGGCTGGACAGAAAATTTTATCAAGCGAGAGGTAACTGCTGGAGTTATCGAAATTGTTAACGGTGTCCCTCGTCAGCGCAAAAGAGGTAGAGCGGATATTGTTTTACGTCTTCAGCCTCTTCCTCAAAAACAGCCTGTCAGTGTATCAGTGATTGAGGCTAAAGCAGAAAAATTTCCACCTACTCTCGGACTTGAACAAGCTAAAAAATATGCTCAACGTCTTCATGTCCCTGTAGTTTTTTCTACCAATGGGCATCGGTTTGTAGAATTTGATCGGATGAGTGGGATTACGTCCAACCCAAAATCAATATCTGAGTTTCCAAATCAAGAAACTCTACGCTCTCGTTATGAAAAATGGGTTGGCTTTAAGTTAGACAGTCCTGCGGCTCAACCTTTATTGACTCCCTATGTGACTGGGGATTCAACAGTTCGTTACTACCAAGATGCCGCAATTCGTGCCGTGTTGGAAAAAATTGCCCGTTGTGAAGTAGAAGGTACTGCCAAGCGAGCATTATTATCTTTGGCTACAGGAGCAGGTAAAACTCGTATTGCTGTGCATTTGTTAAAACGCATTGCAGATACAGGACAACGAGTAAAGGCACTTTTTGTATGCGATCGCATTGAACTACGAGAACAAGCATCAAGAGCTTTTAAAAATGTTTTTGGCGCTAATGCTGCTGTTGTAGACTCCAATAATCATCAAAGGAACGCTCAAGTTCTCATTGCCACTTATCACGCTTTAGGAGTAGCAGATGATGATGATGCTAGTTTCCTTATCGAAAATTATCCTGAGAACTACTTTAGTCACATTATTATTGATGAGTGCCATCGCTCGGCATGGGGTAAATGGTCAATAATTCTCAAACGCAATTCGGCAGCAGTACAAATCGGTTTAACAGCCACACCAAGAGTAATTGAAGTTACTCAAACAACAGCAGAAGTCATAGCAGATGAACAAATAACAGCAAATAATATCCAGTATTTTGGTGAGCCAGTATATGAATACGATATGCTCCAAGGAGTTGAAGATGGTTACTTGGCAGCGTGTGAAATTCGGGAAGGTAGAATCAAACTTGATTTGGCTCAACTAACCATCGAAGATATTTTGGCAAGCAATCCTGTAGATTTTGAGACAGGATTAGCAGTTGAGGAAAAAGTGATACGCCGACTGATGAAAAAAGGCAATTTAAAAACTCGCCTCATGTTACCCAATTTTGAAAAGCGGCGTTGCGAGGATTTGTTTCACTACTTACTGGAAACTGGTGGAGCAGAGCAAAAAACGATTATTTTTTGTAATAGCGATCGCCATGCTGATTTAGTCAGTGCTAACATGGAAAATCTCTACGCTGAGTGGTGTGAGCAGAATCAACACAGGCGTTGTGATTCATACGCTTTTAAATGTACGGATAAAGGTGGTGGACAAGAAAGATTACCAGATTTTCGAGGAAGTTCCCGTTCTTACTTTATAGCTACAACAGTTGATTTATTGACTACTGGTGTTGATGTACCTGTAGTGCGTAATATTGTTTTCTTCAATCAAATTAATTCGCCGATTACTTTTTACCAGATGGTAGGGCGGGGAACACGTTTAGCTGAAGGTAAGTTAATGTTTCGCGTCTATGACTATACCGATGCTACTAGACTATTTGGGGAAAGCTTTCTCACCAAGTTAAGAACTCCGAATAACAATTCTAGGAATAGAAGTTCGGAAGCTTCTGGACTAGCAATTGAAATTGCAGACGGCGACGAATGGATTGAAGAAAGCACAGGCAATCGCTTTATGCGTGCCAAGATAGATGGTGATGATTGGAGAATATCTGTTGAGGAATATAAAGAACGCATCGCCGCTAAGTTAGTCGAGATAGTCCCAACTATAGAAGATTTTCGGGCTTGTTGGATTAATCCCAAAACCCGCAAGGAACTGTCGGCGGAGTTGGTGAGTGCAGGTATATCACCCAAGGAATATGCGACAGTCGCAGAATTAGCAGCCTATGACCTGTATGATATTTTAGCGGATATAGCTTATGGTTTGATACCAAAAACCAAAAGCGATCGCGCCCAAGCTTTCAACTACAAGCACGCTGATTGGCTCAACAGTATGCCAGAAGCGACTGCGAAAGCTGTTATGCATTTTTGCAGCAATTTGTCAATGGTGGAATAGAAGCTTTGGAGAATGAGCTAATTTTTCAAACTCTAAGGGTAAATTTAGATGTGCTGAAGGTTTTGGGTAAGCCTAAAGATGTTTTGCGTGAGATTAAGGAGAGGATTTTTGCAGCGTGATCGACAAGGGAGAAATAAGTTTTGAGGGTGGTAAACAGAATTTACCTGATGGTTGGAAGTGGGTAAAGCTGGGAGACTACACGACTAAAATAGGTAGTGGAATAACGCCTCGTGGTGGTCAATCATCTTATCTAAAAACAGGGATACCACTTATTCGGAGTCAAAATGTTCACATAAATTATTTTGAAGAGAATGGTTTAGCTTTTATTTCCAAGGAACAAGATGAAGAGATGGAAGCCAGCCGAGTAATACCAGGTGATGTATTACTAAATATTACAGGAGCATCTATAGGCAGAGTTTGTGTCGTTCCTTCCAAGCTTTGTCCGGCAAATGTTAATCAGCACGTTACTATTATCCGCAGTGATGGTTCATGGAACCCGTTTTTTCTTGCTTACTTTATTTCTACGCCTGATTTTCAGAAATTTATTTTAGATAACCAATCTGGCGCAACAAGACAGGCTCTTACAAAGAGCATTATAGAAAATTTTAAAATCCCTCTCCCCCCACTCCATGAACAGAAGCGCATTGCAGAAATTGTGAATAGGCAGATGGAAGCGGTGGAGAAAGCTCGACAAAATGCGATCGCGCAATTAGAAGCCGCCAAAGAACTGCCCACTGCTTATCTCCGTGATGTTTTCAGCAGTCCAGAAGCGCAGCAGTGGGACAGGAAAAGACTGAAGGAAGTATGCGATAAAATTACAGACGGTACTCATCAGTCTCCACCTTTTACAACTGAAGGAATACCGTTTTTGTTTGTTAAAAATATCGTTTCTGGGCGGATTGATTTCAAGGTCAATCAATATATCTCACAAAAAACTTACGAAGAATTAACGCGTCGTTGTAAACCAATTAAAGGTGATGTGCTTTTTAGTGCTGTAGGGAGTTTTGGTATTGCTGTTGTTATAGAGACTGATAAACCTTTTATATTTCAACGTCATATTGCTCTCATCAAGCCAAAAAGAGAACAGGTAGATTCTCACTTTTTAGCATTTTATCTTAACTCACCTAGTGGTAGACAACAAAGTGAGTTAGCAGCATTAGGAGTAGCACAGCGAACTGTTACATTAAAATCGCTTTCTGATTTTGAAATTCTCCTTCCTCCATACACTATTCAAAAACATATTGCAGAAACGCTAACTGAAAAATTGACAGAAGCAGAACAGCTATGTAAAACCCTAGAAGAACAACTCGAAGCCATCAAAAAACTACCAGCATCCCTACTTCGTCAAGCATTCAACGGGGAAATATAATAACCTTTGCGCCTTTGTGTGAGACATAATTACCCACCTATATTAATTAATACTATGGCAGCAATCCGCAAAAAGAACAACAATAATGGCAACCGTCAAAAATACGCCAGCCAACAAAGCCTTGACAGCTATATATATAGTATCTGCGACATCATACGTCGTTCCAACTGCGCCGGGGCGCTGCAATATATCCCTGAATTAACCTGGATTTTATTCTTACGGATACTCGACGAACAAGAACAAAAAGAAGCAGAAACCGCCGAGGCTTTAGACATAAACTTTACCCAATCCTTAGAAAGTCCCTACCGTTGGTGTGACTGGGCTGCACCCTATAATAATTCTCTATTTACCCTCGATAGCGAACAACGTCCTCAAGGTTGGAAACGCAACCAAATTACAGACAATAGCCAAGAAGTTGAAGAATTAAATAAACTTCGAGAAAGTGGAATAACTATATCTGAACCTTTCAAAATCTGGGTAGATTTGGTTTTAATTCCCCATCTCAAACAACTCAAAGACTATGAAAACGCTACCCCCAGACAAAAAATCATCAGCCAAGTCATGTCAGGCGTAGAACGAGTCCGCATCGACACCCAAAAAAACCTGCTGGATGTCTTAGATAAAGTACATGAAATCAGCCATACAACAGTAAACATTAACTTCATTTTTCCCCTTTCCCAAGTTTTTGAAGGTTTGCTGCTGAGAATGGGCGAAAAAGGTAATGATGGTGGACAGTTTTTTACACCCCGTCCAATTATTCAGGTGATGGTGAAAGTCATTGACCCTAAAATCGGCGAAACAGTTTATGACCCCGGACTGGGTACAGGAGGTTTCCTGGCGCAGTCTTACGAACACATGAGGGGAAAGGATAACTGTAAAATTACAAAGCCAGAAGATTTAGGGATTCTTAAACGACATACCTTTTATGGAAGGGAGAAAGATAATCAAATTTACCCGATTGCCATAGCCAATTTAGTATTACATGGAATAGATGAACCCCATGTTTGGCACGGAAACACCTTGACAGAAGGTGAGACTTATGGAGGTTTGTTTACTAACGCGCCAGATTTATACGATGTCATTTTAATGAATCCGCCCTTTGGTGGTAAGGAAGGTAAAGAAGCACAAATAGGCTTTGATTATCAAACCAGTGCTACCCAAGCGCTGTTTTTACAACACGCCCTCAAAAGCCTCAAGCCCAACGGACGCTGCGGTATAGTTTTGGATGAAGGCATTTTGTTTCGCACCAACGAAGCTGCATTCGTCGCCACAAAACGCAACCTCTTGGAAAATTGTAATGTCTGGTGCATCATCAGTTTACCAGCAGGAACCTTTGTAGCAGCTGGCGGAGGAGTTAAAGCAAATATCTTATTTTTCACCAAAGGAGAACCCACTGAAAAAATTTGGTATTACGATCTTTCTGATATTAAAGTGGGAAAACGCACGCCCTTAACTGAAGCGCAGTTTGAGGAATTTTTTCGCTTACTCCCCACTAAAGGAGACAGTGAAAGAAGTTGGACAGTTGACATAAGCAATCGCAAACGCCAAGCTGACGAAAAATCTGCACCTTTGAAACAACAAGCCGCAGCGCTCGAAGCAGAAGCACAAGAACTAAAAGACAGACTTAGAGCCTTAAAAAAAGCCAAACAGAAGGATAGCGAAGAATATAAAGAAATTGAACAAGCGGCTAAAGAACTCGACAAAGAGGCCAGAGAACTAAAAGCGCAAGCTCAAGCTATTGATGACGCTGTATACGACCTCAAAGCAGTAAACCCAAGTGTGAAAAACCAAGAAGATAATCTTACACCAAAAGAACTTCTAGATTTTATTGAAATCAAAGGGTGTGAAATTGCTAAAATTTTAAAAAATTTAAGGGCTAAGTGATAAAAGCTAGGAGTAAGCAATTGTTGTATTTTTTTGGGTATTCTACAAGCATGATTAACTAATTACGGTTTGAGAATTGATAAATGGTAATGGATACGGAAACTTTTCTCCAGCACATAAGCCTCGGAGAAGATGAGGAGATAGAGTTTAAAACAGCTAATGGTGGCTTGCCAAAAGACATCTGGGAAACGTTATCCGCTTTCGCTAATACAGATGGAGGGTACATTGTACTTGGTGTCAGCCAGAAAAATGACGACTTTGTAGTTTCTGGAGTACGCAATCCTAACGCATTACTTAAACCTTTCTGGGACAATCATAATAACGAACAAAAGTTAAGTATCCCTATCTGTTCTAATTCTAACGTCCAAATTACAGAAGTTAATGGACAAAAAGTAATCATCATTGAAGTACCCAGAGCTAGCAGAACACAACGGCCTGTATACATCAACAACAATCCTATAACTGGCACATACAAACGTAATTATGAAGGAGACTATCGTTGCACGAAAGAAGAAGTGCAACAGATGCTCAGGGATGCTAGTTCTGCACCTCAAGACTTGCAAATTCTCGACAAATTTGATTTAAATGACCTTGATTCAGAAACACTTAAATCATTTCGTCAGCGTTTTAGTTCTAGAGAACCTGACCATCCTTGGTTAGCTTTAGATGATAAAAACTTGTTATTGAATTTAGGTGGTTGGCGGCGAGATCGTGACACAAATCAACAGGGATTAACAATAGCAGGATTGCTGATGTTTGGTCGTGAGCGTAGTATTTTAGATGCTTTACCTCATTACCATCTTGATTATCAAGAGCAGCTTTCTCACGATCCAGATACAAGATGGACTTATCGATTAACTCTTGATGGTAAATGGGAAGCAAATTTATTTAATTTCTATTATCGCGTGTATGGTCGTTTAGTTAATGATATTAATGTACCATTTCGATTAAATAGTGAAGCTGTACGAAAAGGTGAAACTCATGTGCATGAGGCACTACGTGAAGCTCTAGTAAATACACTAATTCATGCAGACCATTTTTCTTCCCGTCCTCTAGTTATTACCAAGTTTCCTGATAGCTTTTTGTTTTCTAATCCTGGTCGTCTAAGAATCTCTCCTCAGCAACTATACGAAGGAGGCGTTAGTGATGCACGCAATCCCAATTTGCAAAAAATGTTTCAAATGCTCGGTTTAGGAGAGAAAGCTGGTTCAGGGTTTGGTAAAATCCTACGTGCTTGGAAAGAGCAACAATGGTTTTACCCCTTTGTATCAGAAAAATTAGAGTTAGAATTGACATCCATCACCTTACCAATGGTGAGTCTAATTCCTGAACAAGTAGAGCGGGAATTAAAAGAAATAGTAGGGGATCATTACCGTGAGCTAACAGAGCTAGAACGCATAATTTTGGTACTAGCACATAGATTTGGTGATATTTGTAATACTGATGTCCAGTATTATCGACATGAACACCCCAGAGATATAGGTGAATGTCTCAAACGATTGGTAGATAAAGGCTGCTTGGAGCGATCAGGTCGCGGTCGTGGCGCGCACTATGCGCTCTCAAATACACAAAAAGTAGATTTGCTTTTATCGCTCCCTCGCTTCGAGCATAGTGAGCCGAACTCCGAGCATAGTGAGCCAAACTCCGAGCATAGTGAGCCAAACTCCGAGCATAATGAGATAAGCTTTGAGCATAATGAAAGTTCCACATTGCTGGAAATAGCCGCTCCTGTCCGAGATAAAAAACGGGTCAGCCCAGAATTAATGCAGAGTATAATTCTCAAGCTTTGTTCAGAAGAATACTTACTTCTCAAAACATTAGCTGAGTTATTGAAGCGTAGCCCAGACACAATCAGGACTCATTATATAAATCAAATGTTAAGGCAGAGCTTGCTGGAACCGAAATATCCTGAACAACCAAATCATCCTCAGCAAGCATATAGAAGCGTATCATCTTGAAATCCAGAAATTAATAAGATTTCTGATATTCCACCATTTTCGCAAAATTTACAAAACATCGCTGACACTAATCATCTATCTATAACGCTGGAACCTTAAACCTTGCCCCAGAGTTCGGGCGTTCTGATAACAAGTTTAACTTGTGGCGATCGCACCCGTGCGTTATTTTCAACTGCCACTCAATTTTAGAGCAAGGCGACCCAACATAACTAGCAGTTCGGCGGCAGTCACTTCAAAATATATTTTTTGATTAGCTTGTCAATACAAATAAATTAACTTTTTTTTAAAGGTGGGATTTAAAATCGCACCCCAGAAGAATTGGAGAATTTTTCCCGGAACGGGAAAAACTTAATTAATCATTATTGCCCCCCTCGTTCTACTCCGTAGTTTGTCAGTAGATCCGAAATAGAAATTTCTAAAGCAGCAGCTACTTTTTCAATAGTCTCTAAGGTCGGGTTGACTAGGCCGCGCTCAAGGGTTGAAACATAGGTTCTGTGCAATTCTGCTCTCTCCGCTAAATCCTCCTGCGATAAATCCATTTCCCGCCTCCGTTTTCTCACTGCTTTTCCAAATCGTTGATTGATGTTTAAATTACTCACTGCACATGTAGAGGAATAATTCGGTTGAACAATTTGAGGTCTTTCTTAGCCACACTTCACATTTGGGTTAACAGAATTTTATTAGGGGATAGATTCATACTAAAAAGTCTAAGTCTACAGGCAAAATTATAGGACAGACTGTAAGTACAGCCAAGGAACAAGATTTAAAAGTGATACATTTAAAGTTGGGAGGATTTGAATAATTTGGTAACCACAATCAGTTAATTTATGTTACATTAACTGATTGTGGTTAAATAGCCAAATATTTAATATACAATGTAAACCATAAAAATGGGAGGGAAAATTATGGGTATGCCCTGTGAAGTTAACAGTATTTTAAAACTCAAGCAATCTCAAGGCTATCCAGAAAAATTAATAATAGGAGAGCAGTATCAAGCTGTCAAAGAAGACTATAGAATTATTCCAGTAGATGTCCCAATCCCTCTAGTTAATAATGATTGGGTCGCCCACGCAGATATTATTATTAGGAAATTGACTTGGGAAAATAAGCAAACTCTTGTAATTTTTGAAATTGATAGAATTTATGACCGGCCTTTTAATGTAAAAGCTTGAAATTATGTTAACATTAAATTTGGTCTGTTTAAGAAAAAGCTTTAAATATGAAGCGGATTATCTCCTTAGGAAGTTTAAACTTTCTCAAGTTGCGGTTTTTATTATTACCGTTTTATATTTAGTAATAACTGGTTTTGGTGACACAACTTCTTTTTTTATAAGTAATAATAGTCTTATACCTAAAAATTGGACTTGGTTGAATAATAAGAATATTATACCTTTACTAGCTATCTGCGTTATTATATCTCCTCCTATTCTGGTATGGCTCAACGACTTTAAACGCCAATCACAAGAATATAGTGAAATATCCGAACTTGTAACGGAAAATGTTATACCTCGGATAGATGATGAGC
>NZ_JACKZU010000233.1:0-12736 GCF_014222165.1 Nostoc sp. 2RC | reverse complement strand
CCCCCCATCTCCCCACCTCCCACCACTCTCGCTTCCTGACTCCACCTTTCCACTAACTCAATCGCTGGACACAAATCTCGTCGCTGCATTGTTGCTACTTGTAAGCGCAAAATCTGTTTGTGTAATCTGTGAGTAGGAGTTTGAACTAACTGTGCCACAGAACCAATACCCGCATGGAGTAATAAACCGCAGTATTGGGTTCCAACGCTGGGAATGCGTGCTAAGTCAGCCAAAGCCATCCATTTATTCACATACTGAATATGGATTTGAAGTTTATTTGCTAACGCTAACCTTGCCTGTAGAGTCTTTCCTTCCTTGACTAGCGCTACTGTGGTATCTATTCCACAATTTCGCAGTTGGGATTGTTCTTGCTGAGTGAGTCCAGGTAATTGCTCAATCGGCCAGTCACTAGATGTGACAGGACTTCTATGGTTTTTCTGTTTAGCGGACATTTTTAAAATTAAAACATAGGCTGATTTACATATTGTGACAGCCGGTTTTAAGATTTTTTGTTGGTGTGCAATGCGTCAGTCTCAAACTATAACTATTCAACCGAACCAAATCTAAAAAAGAATGGGATTTAAGTGGTAATTAATTCGCCTCGCAAAACAGTTACCGCCTGTCCGCTAAGTAAAACGCGATCGCTTCCATCGTAATACACTTTGACTACGCCACCCCGGCTTGATGCCTGATAAGCTAAAAATCGATCCTTGTGCAAGCGATCGCGCCAAAAGGAAGCAAGACAACAATGAGCCGATCCGGTCACTGGGTCTTCATTAATACCAACTCCCGGTGCAAAAAAGCGGGAAACAAAGTCATATTGGGAATCAGCCTCAGCAATACTGGTAACAATAACATCAGCAATAGGTAAATTTTTTAATAGCTGGAAATTAGGCTGTATTTGTCGCACCAATTTTTCAGATTCTAATTCTACTAAATAGCCCCGTGAATTTTCTAACACAGTTTTATATGGTACACCCAAAGCTTCACTAAGTTCTGGAGGAGCAATGGTTGATTTTGAATGATTTATGGGAAAATCTAACTCAATCCAATCATCTTGTAACTTAGCAATCAGTAATCCACTTTTGGTATAAAAACGCGCAACTTCCTTTGCTGATAAATATCCCTCTGACCAAAGCACATGGGCACTAGCTAAAGTTGCATGACCACAAAGCGGTACTTCCACCGTTGGCGTAAACCAACGCAAATTAAAACCATCATCTTGTTTAACTAAAAAAGCCGTCTCAGATAAATTCATTTCTTGGGCGACGTTTTGCAGCCAAACATCATCTTGGGGAGAAGGCAAAACACAGACAGCCGCAGGATTCCCAGCAAATGGTGTATTGGTAAAAGCGTCAACCTGAGTAATAATTTGTCCCATGAGATTACCCTAAAGTCCTATAACAATCGCAAATAATTTGTGAAATATTACGTGTTGGGGTTGTGGACTGTTAACCGTTGACAGTCAACAGTCAACACAGATATTGTTCACAACTCAAATAAGATTGCTATATGAGTTTATGTTGTTTAAATTCCTAAAACAAGATTTAGGATAAGCTAATACGCGCTAAAAAAGCATAATTACTAATTTTTCCGGGAGAAAAATGCCATTGCTTACGTCATGATCAATTTTGACCTCTCCATCCCAAATTGATAGTAACTAGGATTATCTGCAAAGGATGTATTCATGAAAGCATCAAAGGGAAACATCAGGCTAAAAATCTTCCGGGGCATTTTTGCCAGTGTCAACTTAGTGTTAATTTGTGGCGGATTAGTTAGCTGTATTGCTCAAGCACCAAAGCCACTTCCTCCAATTCAGCAACAAAAACCAGTTGTGCAACCTAATCAGCCAAACTCAAATGACAAGTCTGACGACGATAAACTGGATGATAGCGATGACGATAATGACAAAAATGAGAAAGACAATGACGATCGAGATTAAATAACTCTTATCCTTTTTTTGAGTTTTTATTTATGCTGATTCCACAAACTTCTAGTTCCCTGGTGGAAAGTCTACGCCACCGCAGGGAAAAACTAGCGAACCTGATTAATTTTCCCGTAATTCTGTGGTCGGGTGGCAACAGCCCACGCAATTTTCCAGCAAATTCTTTTCCGTTTCGCGCTAGTAGTCATTTTCTTTACTTTGCCGGACTGCCGTTATCAAAGGCGGCAATTCGCTTAGAAGCGGGTAAGTTAGAATTATTCATGGAAGATCCTTCACCAAGCAGCGCTCTTTGGCATGGAGAAATGCCGACACGGGAGGAAATCGCCGAAAAGATTGGAGCAGATGTGGCTCGACCTTTAACAGAATTAGAGTCGTGGGTAGAAGATGCTGCAACCATCGCCGTACAAGATGCTGCTACTTGGACGCAGCAATCACAGCTGTTGAATAGATGGATTTTACCCCAAAGTCCTCTCCAAGGAATTGATTTGGAGTTGGCTAAGGCGATGGTGTTTCTGCGTCTTACCCACGATGAAGCTGCATTAGTAGAGTTGCGAAAAGCTGCGGCTGTGACAGTGAAGGCACACAAAGTTGGCATGGCTGCGACACCCCAAGCCAAACTCGAAGCAGAAGTTCGTGCAGCAATGGAAGGTGTAATCATTGCCAACAATATGACCACCTCCTACAACAGCATTGTCACAGTTCATGGCGAAGTTTTACACAACGAACACTATCACCATAATTTGCAACCAGGGGATTTACTGCTGGCTGATGTCGGCGCTGAAACACAAATCGGCTGGGCTAGTGATGTAACTCGTACTTGGCCTGTTTCTGGTAAATTTTCACCCACCCAAAGAGATATTTATAATGTTGTCTTGGCAGCTCATGATGCTTGCATTGCCAAAATACATCCTGGTGTGGAATATGCAGATATTCATTTACTAGCGGCCACAGCGATGGCTGAGGGTTTAGTGGATTTGGGAATTTTGAAAGGAAATCCCCAGGATTTAGTAGATATCGATGCCCACGCGCTGTTTTTCCCCCACGGTATTGGTCATCTATTGGGTTTAGATGTCCATGATATGGAAGATTTAGGGGATTTAGCAGGATATGAAGCAGGAAGAACTAGGAGCGATCGCTTTGGCTTCAGTTACTTGCGTTTAAATCGTCCTTTGCGTCCCGGAATGCTAGTGACAATTGAACCTGGTTTTTACCAAGTACCAGCAATTTTAAATGATGCCAACGTGCGTTCCAAATATCAAAATGTCGTCAATTGGCAGCGCTTATCTGATTTTGCTGATGTCCGTGGCATCCGCATTGAAGATGATGTGTTAGTGACTACAGAAGGCAGCGAAGTTTTAACAGCTGCGTTACCGAATGATGCTGATAGTATAGAAAATTTAGTTAATATCTGAGTCTCTTTTGAAGTAGAGAATCCAGCAACATTTCTAACATAGAAGTATCATTTGTATAATCCATGTTAGAGTATTGCGTTGGATCTCTATTTACTTGCACTTCGGCAATTTTGACGTTTTCTCCAACTACCTCAAAACGCACCTGGAAAATGCATAAACCAGTCCAACTCCGATGCAAATATAACCAAGGAGCCTCATAGAAAATAAACCACTTATCTTCCATTTGCTGAGGAATTACTCCACCGGCAATGCGCTCAAATTGTTGTTGTGAATAAATTTTTTCTAGCATTATATTTGTAAAAGCAGAAGGCATAGGTTCTGCTTTCCAATCATTGCGTTTTGCTATTTGCATAATCAGAATGAAATTACTCTGTTGACTTGTTAATTAATCCTGCAATATCATGTCCGGCTGAAGATTTATCATTTAGGGGGGAAGAACAGACTTTTTCAATTATGAGTACTTACTTGATGCTTAGTCTTCACTCTCAAATTTTGAACAATTATTCTGCACTTCGGTTGAATTAAATTACAGATCTCATCGCAACCAAATTTTGTGAACAAGATTGGTGGGACTTTGGTCAAAGTTGAAAGAATCTCCTCAACAATTCACGCCTAGTCATTCAACCTTTTATTTTCTTTAACTTACTCAAACCTTGGCTGGGCGTTTTTGCTTGACTGTTGACTGTTTGTTGACAGTCAAGGTTAACAGTCAATTACCCTAACATATAATCTGTCACAAATTATTTGGGATTGTTTTAGTTAACTTTTCGTTACATAATTATAAATTTTTCCACCAAGTTACTTAAAAAATTTAATTTTTGATAACCAAAACCAAAATTTTGTATACACAGTCACTTTTTTATAGTAACCTATGGCACTAATATCACAATTTAATAATTGATATGTCAGCTTTTTATGAGTTGGCTGATTCATCAACAGGAAAATTTATAAACAGATGAAAAGACAACTTAACCGACGCAAGTTTTTAATCTACGGCTCTGCAACTTTTACAACCAGTATTTTTTTGAAAGCTTGCGCCAATAATACCCCAAGTGCCACAGAAAACCCAGCGTCTCCTCCTGCTGCTACTCCAGCAGCCGCTACTAGTGGTGAAACCATCAAAGTAGGTATATTGCATTCTCTGAGCGGCACAATGGCTATCAGTGAAAAAAGCGTTGTTGATGCTGAAAAATTAGCAATCAAAGAAATTAACGCTGCTGGTGGTGTTTTAGGCAAACAAATTGAAGCCATTAGTGAAGATGGTGCTTCTAACTGGGATACCTTCAGGGAAAAGGCAACCAAACTCATCGACCAAGATAAAGTAGCCGTAGTTTTCGGTTGTTGGACTTCTGCTAGCCGCAAGAACGTCAAGCCAGTATTCGAGAGCAAAAATCACATGCTCTGGTATCCAGTACAATATGAAGGTCAAGAATGTTCTAAAAACATTTTTTATACTGGTGCAGCGCCAAACCAACAAATCGAACCATCAGTTGATTGGCTGTTGAAAAATAAGGGCAAAGAATTCTTTTTAGTCGGTTCTGACTATGTTTTTCCTCGCACAGCTAACACAATTATTAAAGCTCAACTAGAAGCTTTAGGTGGAAAAATAGTCGGCGAAGATTACTTACCTCTGGGTAACACAGAAGTTACACCAATTATTACTAAAATCAAGCAAAATTTACCCAACGGTGGCGTAATTTATAACACCTTAAATGGAGATAGCAACGTTGCTTTCTTCAAACAATTAAAAGGTGCTGGATTAACACCAGAAAAATATCCTTCCATGTCTGTAAGTATTGCAGAAGAAGAAGTCAAAGCCATTGGCGTCGAGTATCTCAAAGGTCACTACGCTGCTTGGAACTACTTCCAAACAGTAGAGACACCTGCTAACAAAAAATTTGTTGCCGCTTTCAAAAAAGAGTACGGTGAAAATCGGGTGACAAATGACCCAATGGAAGCAGCATACATCGCAGTTTATTTGTGGAAACAAGCAGTAGAAAAAGCTGGTACTACTGATTTAGAAAAAGTGCGTGCTGCGGCAGTGGGTCAAACTCTAGATGCACCAGAAGGTAAAGTGACAATGGATGCCAATCATCACATTTCTAAAATTGTGCGAATTGGCGAAGTCAGACAAGATGGTTTGTTTGATATTGTCTATGCTACGCCTGCGCCAGTTGAACCAGTTCCTTGGAATCAATTTGTCAAAGAAACTAAGGGATTTGCTTGTGATTGGACTGACCCAGCGAAGGGCGGGAAATATCAGAAGGTTTAGGTTATGGGGTATGGGGCAGAATAACCAATGCCCAATGCCCCTTGCCCCATTTATACAAAAATCAAAACGGATTAATCAACAAGTGTTAGCAGGTTTTTTAGAAGCTATTTTTAATGGCATTAGTATTGGCGCTGTATTATTAATTGCAGCGTTGGGATTAGCCATTGTGTTTGGATTGATGGGTGTCATCAATATGGCACATGGCGAATTGATGATGTTTGGTGCGTATACAACATTTGTTGTGCAAAATGGCTGTAAGCAATTGGGCGGAGTGTGGTTTGAGGGTTATATATTTTTGGCTTTAATTGTTGCTTTCATTTTCACAGCTTTTGTGGGATTAGTTTTAGAAAAAGGTGTAATTCGCTATCTCTATGGCCGCCCCCTAGAAACTTTGTTGGCTACTTGGGGGGTGAGTTTAATTTTTCAACAATTAGTTCGCAGTGTAAATTGGGTTTTAATAATTGCCATTGCTATATTTTGTTTGTTGTTTTTTGGCGGGTTATGGGTTCTCAATTCTCGCACGAATTTAGAAAGAGTTCGTAATTGGGCGATCGCAGTTTTATTGTTGTTATCTGCGGGGATAACAATTATAACGGGGAATTTATTAAGCCAAACTTATCAGCTAGCGGTAACTCAACCTTGGTTCGGCGCTCAAAATGTGGATGTAACTGCACCTACTTGGTTACAAGCGGGGATGTCTTTGGGTGGGGTGCAATTGCCTTTTGCCAGGTTATTTATTATTGCTTTAACAATCATTTGTGTGGCTGGTGTTTATATATTTTTGCAACGTTCTAGCTGGGGTTTAAGAATTCGGTCTGTGACACAAAACCGCAGTATGAGTGCTTGTTTGGGTATCCCGACTCAAAAAGTTGATGCGGTGACTTTTGCCTTGGGTTCTGGTTTAGCTGGTGTGGCTGGATGTGCCATTAGTTTACTTGGTTCTGTGGGGCCGAACACCGGACAAAACTATATTATTGACACTTTTATGGTTGTTGTTGTTGGAGGTGTGGGAAATTTAGCTGGTAGTATTGTGGCAGCTTTGGCAATTGGTACGGCTAATTTTTTAATCGGTTCTGGAACTTTGGCTTTGTTGTTGAGTTCTGTGAAGCCTTTGGCAGATTTCTTTACCTTTTTTGCGACGACAAGTATGGCGAAGGTGATGGTATTTGCGTTGATTATTGTGTTTTTACAGTGGAAGCCAGGGGGGATTTTTCCGCAGAAGGGACGTACTGTTGATGTTTAAATTTCACGCAGAGATGCGGAGGCGCGGATAATGAGGAAGAGGAGAGGATTGTTGATTGAAGTGGGGGTGGTGGTGGCGATCGCACTTTCCCTAATCATTATTATGCCAATGGTGCTGTCGGAATTTCGGCTAAATTTATTGGGCAGGTTTTTATCACTGGCCATCGTGGCTTTGGGTATTGATTTGATTTGGGGTTATACTGGGCTGTTGAGTTTGGGACATGGTATATTTTTTGGCTTGGGTGGATATGCCATTGCTATGTACCTGAAGCTGCAAGTTCCACCAGGGGAGTTACCTGATTTCATGGGACTTTATGGAGTTACAGAACTCCCAGGTTTTTGGCAACCTTTTTATTCTTTTCCTTTGACAATAGCTGCTGTGGTATTAATTCCAGGGTTATTGGCAGGATTGTTGGGATATTTAGTATTTAGAAATCGCCTCAAGGGTGTTTATTTTTCTATTTTGACGCAAGCGGGAACCATTGTATTTTTTAACTTTTTTAATGGACAACAAAAGTTATTTAACGGCACAAATGGGCTGATAGATTTTACAACTTTATTCGGTGCAACGGTCAGCGATCGCAAAACACAATTTCTGTTTTACACCTTAACGGTGGTGTTTCTTGCTATTACCTATGGAATTTGTCGCTGGTTGACAAGCGGGCGATTTGGCAGATTATTAATCGCAATTCGCGATGATGAAAGTCGAGTGAGATTTTCTGGCTATGACCCCACAGATTTTAAGGTTTTGGTGTTTGGTGTTTCCGGAGCGATCGCAGGCATAGCAGGAGCATTTTACACTGTTCAAAGTGGTTCTGTTTCACCAAGGGCGATGGATATTGCTTTTTCCATTGAAATGGTGATTTGGGTAGCTGTGGGAGGACGCGCTACTTTAATTGGTGCAGTTGTGGGAACTTTATTAGTCAATTATGCCCGGACTTTTTTAAGCGAACAATTTGCTGAAATCTGGCTATTTTTTCAAGGCGCACTATTTCTAATTGTCGTCACCGTGCTTCCTGACGGTATAGTAGGATGGTTGCGGAGTCAGAATATTTCTCTTTTCCAACGCTCCCAAGAAATTGCTACATATCCTGCTTTAGAAGAAGACGCCGAAGTACAACATGAACGCCAAAATATTGGAAACTGAAAATGTAACTGTTAGCTTTGATGGTTTTAAAGCTATAAATCAGCTAAACTTTAGCATGGATGTGGGCGAACTGCGAGTAGTAATTGGCCCCAACGGTGCTGGAAAGACAACATTTTTAGATGTCATTACCGGGAAAGTCAAACCAAATATTGGACGAGTTTTATTCAAAGGTAAAAACCTGCGTTCTTTATCCGAACATCAAATTGCTAGACTGGGAATTGGGCGCAAATTTCAAACACCAAGAGTTTACCTCAATTTAACACCACGTCAAAATTTAGAAATTACCAGCAACCAGAATAAAAATGTCTTTTCTACTTTATTTGGTAGTTCCAGCGCCATAGAAAAGAACAATATTAAAGGCTTATTAGAAACAATTGGTTTAACTGTTAAAGCAGACATTCCAGCAGCTTTACTTTCTCATGGAGAAAAGCAACGTTTAGAAATTGGAATGTTAGTAGCACAGTCTCCCGATTTATTACTGGTTGATGAACCGGTTGCTGGTTTAACTGACGAGGAAACCTATAATATTGGCGAGTTACTTTTAGCCTTGGCACAAAGTCATTCAATTTTAGTCATTGAACACGATATGGAATTTGTACGTCAAATTGCCCGAAAAGTAACAGTATTACATCAAGGTTCAGTGCTATGTGAAGGCAATTTTGAGGAAGTACAAAATGACCCCCGCGTCATTGAAGTGTATTTAGGAAAACAGGAAGATTAAAAGAAAATTCAGAATTCAGAATTCAGAATTCAGAATTCAGCAATCAATTTAGTGGGGTATTTAGACCAGCCACTTTCTTGTTGACCACAAAATTTTTAATTTAGTGGTCTATCGCATTAGTTAAGAATGAGTTCATATCAAGTTCGGATAATCACTTGCGATTAAAAATTCTCCCCCTTTTTGCGTCATTCTTATCGTAAGTATTGAGGCGAACGTCATATCACTCATTATATTTAATGGAACATACCACTAGTTATCCGCCAGTCATACAGAATGCCTAAGCCAAAAACTGCTGGGATTACTTTTCTTGTAATATTCAGATTGGCGTTAATATCTGCATAAATGAGCAAGCCATTGGACGATTTGTATGAATTTGTGTTAATTTATACTATGCTTTGGTATCGCTCGTGACTTTTCACAGCATATTGAAAAAGATGCTTTAGGGTGTTCCAATCCCTCTTTTCCACAATGTGATTGTCAATCATTTGAGATTATTGACAATCACATTGTGGAAAAATCTACGCTCTTCGCTGGTTTGATGACTTTCCGTGAGAAGTCAGGGAAACGCTGACATCAGCCGCCAAATAATCTAGAAATAGAGCTTCAATGTCCGCATTTGGAATCAAAGCTAGAAAATCATTCAAGTCATCTTGCAACGTACCACCAACAACTTCCTGTAGTTCGTTTTCGGAAAGTTCTTCCAAGCCTTCAATTTGAAACATTTTATCTTGTTGCCTAAGAATTTTAGCGGATCCGTGCCTGTTGATTTGCACCCCAATACCATAAACCACTGTGATATATAGTCTACAGCAAAAGGTACAAACCAAAAACTAATTCCAGCCAAATAAATCTCTCACAAATTGCTCTATTGCCTCCACGTCAATATTAAGTCCTAGTAATCTTTGACGTAGTAATGGTATCTCAGGCGAACCACCCACAATCTGCTGTAATTCTTCGTTCGACAATTCCTCAATTTGATTATCTGACTGTAATTCAGTGATTTTGATATTATCCATAAGGTCTTTAAAGTTTGTAAAGTTCATTAGCTCTTTCCAGTCTACAGTAAAAAGTACAAGGCAAAAGTTGAACAAAGTTTTATCAAAGCAAGACAGAGGCTTAATTGCAGCTATACAAATTCTAGTTATTTACATTACTTTTTATAGAGAATTATTGAACGATTGAGTCAGCAGATTTGATAGAAGAGACGGAGAAATATAAACAAGATTAATAATTCCTTTGGTTCGCGTATAATTTAGGCAAACTACTATTTTTTGTCTAAAATCCAATAGTTAGTTAGCTTGAATAATTTTACTAAAATCTGCACACCAATTTCCATTGGCGATCGCTATAAAGCAATGTTAGACGGTCACCAGCTAGGATTTAAGGCTTTTTTAGTAGTTGTTTATTCATGTTTAACATGATTTTGTTGCTGAATAATGTTAAGTTTAATGTCTGCAAAATCTTGGTTTTGTTACAGATATGTTTGATTATTTCTCAATATTTCCGACATAGCAGCGTCTGTATTGTTGATAGTATTCAAGGAGTTTTAAGACTCTCAACAAATCAGAGCATTTTTCTTTCGCCAGAGACATTAAAAAGCACTAGAACGATCGGAAAATTTTCTTTCGCCAGAGACATTAAAAAGCACTAGAACGATCGGAAAAATTTTCGTTCTACTGATTGTGGTTGCCGCGAACAGCAACCAAAAAAACAACCGAATATCATGTCAAAACAATGCAAAGACCGATGGTGTAAGACTAAGTAATTCCCCAACGATTATAAGATTTACTGATAAAAAAAATACTTGACTTTGAAATCTGTTTAAATCTAATATGATTTTGCTAATGAAACAACGCATTCGCATTTTTTTTGTAGGTTAGGTTAAAAAAATTAAACCCAACCCGCAAAAAAATTGCGATATTTTTCGAGTTGTCAAAGGTATTGATAACAGTAATAAAAAATTACTGTCATTGGTAGTAGCTTCATCTTTGAATAGAAAAATTGAGGAATTGATATGACAGATTATGCTCAGAAACAGCTAGAGTGGGCTGAAGCATTGGAACTAGAGCGGTGGTTAGCTCCTTTACCCCCTATTCCTTTAGATCAGCTACCGCAGAGAGAAAAATTTGCAGATACGAGCGAAGATCAAGGAGTAGGAAACCATTTTGGAACCGATGATAGTATAGTGCCAGATTTAGGCCCATTAGCTTCTTTTGGTAGTTGGGCTTCTGTAGTAGCAACTATCGATCGAAAGGCACAGCAACTTTCTAATTTCAATCCATCTGATACTAATTTTGATTCTCAGGAATGGGCTGACTATGCTTATAAATTCTCAACCATACCTTTTTGGTTGGGAACAGCAGCAGATAGCAGAGAAGCACAGGTTTCATCGCTCGATCTTACAAAAGGTGTCGATGCAGTTATTGATTTAGTTGTGTCCATTGCAACTCCAGGTGTAGTTGATAATATCATCACCTCAATCAGGAAAATTGGCGAACTGGCGATGCAAAACAAAGGCGCAACGCAAAAACAAAACTCTCAGCAACAAGGGGTAATATCTATAAAATCTAGCGCTCTGTATGCCAGTTACATCAGAACAAGCGTGGAAATGGTTTACAAATCCGGT
Organism: Nostoc sp. 2RC; assembly: GCF_014222165.1. Classification (NCBI taxonomy): domain Bacteria; kingdom Bacillati; phylum Cyanobacteriota; class Cyanophyceae; order Nostocales; family Nostocaceae; genus Nostoc; species Nostoc sp. 2RC. Next base: position 1,371 of record NZ_JACKZU010000233.1, on the reverse strand, counting down.
AAAGGTTACGAGCAATTGACTCAAAAGCTAAGCATTTCTAGATTTTACGGAATTCTGGATTTTGATAAATGTAAGCGAAGTGCCAATACAATTTTAACCTGGGATGAACAGGATGTTGATGAATGGCAGAAAAAGACATCTAGCGCTCCCTTCCCACCGAATGATAGCCCTGCATGGGGTCAATACAATAAGTCAAAGTAGCAATGATACTGAAAGTTACGCTAAGGACTTGATGAGCCACTTTCAAGATTGCGTAGCTTGCCGCCGCAGGCATCGCTAGCAATAAAACTAGCAGTTAAAGTCTCTGAAATTTAGAAGCTTTAAAGCCTTGTTGTGCCCTATTAAATTGCTGCACCAAATAGCCTGTAGGTTAATTGGTACATCGATAATTGGGAAAGATATCAAATCGCAAAATGCTTATCCAGCAAGGGTTACAGCCTTAGCGTAACTTTTTGTATGATTGCTCATTTAATCCCTAATTCAAAAATAAGTTGGCTAACTCAAATCTGCAATCCTCTATGATGATTAAAAAGCCTAAACAGAATAAATTGTCTTAAATTCTGTTTAGATACATAGTGGATTTCAACATCAAGCGATACTAAATCTAGTGATAATACTACCTTAATGGAGGGTACAGTGGTTCCTGCTGTTATGAAGTACAGTTTTTTCCCTGTATACTCCATCCTTTTGGACGCTTTCAGCACTAAAAATGTACCTCACAATAGCGGGTATTGGTGTATCGCGGTAAAGGTATACCAACAGATGCAGTATCGCTTCTCTATCAACTGTAATAATTAGCAATAGATATGGAACTCCAATACACCAGCAATAGTAACTGGGAACTGAATGATAACCAACGAGAAAAGCTTCTGTCAATAATTTACGCCCATTTTGATTTTGACGATAAAGATAGTCAAGTTTTAGAATTCAACGATGACACGCTTATTAAATCGCTGCCTGGTTTTGATTCTTTGAAAGTATTTCAAGTTTTGGGAAAAATAGAGCTAGAGTTCTTTATTGATTTAGGCTTTACCGCGCTAGAGCAAGTAAAGACTATGGGAGATTTGTACACTATAGTTGCTCAAGCAATCGAAAAAAAGCAACAAAAATCTAACTCTAAATAAAATTGAGCAGAGCATTAGCTTTAATTGAGTAGAAAAAGCTACATTCTTGTATGCCTAAGTAGGCGGTCAAAAGTAAAGTGCAGAAAGGAAACGCTCAAATCTTTGATAGATACAAAGTTTTAGCTAAAACGTTTTTTACTTTAACAGGATTTATATCATGTCCGCATAATTAGTTATGATTCCCACAGCCATTGCACCCCACCCCTTAATCCCCTCCCCGCAGGCTCTGAGGGGAGACAAAGCGTAG
>NZ_JACKZU010000232.1:0-12569 GCF_014222165.1 Nostoc sp. 2RC | reverse complement strand
GTAAGCACTTTAGTGCTGAAAAATCAAGGACTAAAGTCCTAACTACAAACTTATTTACCCCTTGTAACTAATGCGATAGACCACTAGAACGTTGAGGTTTTGAACTAAAACGTTATCAGCGATTTGTTGGACATAGCAATATAAAAATTTTATTAAGTATTTACTTAACTGTCTTAACTGTCTTAACTGTCCTTGTGTTTCCATCAGAAAAGTAAGAGTATGTTTATGTGAGTTAGTAGTATTTTTACTGTTATATTGAAATGCAATTGTAATAGTAAATACTAATACTCATACTAGCTTTCCTGAAAACTTAAATCTCACTAAAGAGGATCTGTAAAATGAAAAAAATGATAATTGCCTTGTTAATCATGCTCGGCTTAAGCCTATCACTAGGTCAGAGGCCAGCGCTTGCTGCTAATGACTGCTTGAAAACGCTAAATACTGGTTCAGCTACTACCATCCCAGTTTTTTATGAAGATCAGGCTGCTTTCTACGGCTGGTCGGGAGGTGTAATTACTAATGATATGTACTACAACGCCTGCGGTCAAACTGTGACTATCAAAGTTAACTACGCTGACTGGGATAGGCTTCGCAAAGAAGGAAAGCTAGATGGTATCCGATATATATACAAAACGCCCAAGGAATCTTCAATTGGTGTTAGGAAAATTGTAGGAACTGAACCCAAAGATGTGAAAATTGAAGATTTCTACAGCTAGAGAAGGCTAACACCTTCACCAATTGACTGGTATGGTTTTAGCTTGAAAGCTGACATCATCAGGTAATTTTTACTGAATTACATCTAATGTGAATTGAGACTTTAATCTCGTTGATGAAGCCAAAATTACGTTTTTTCCAAACCTGGAAACCCTTGGAGAAAATGAGATTTTCCAATTCACATCAGGCGTAAATTTAGATAATGTATTAGGAATGGCGATCGCTCACTCAGTCTAACAGATGAGCGATCGCTTTTATCTAACTTGCAAAAATAAATGATTATAGTTAATTTTTGACTGTCAGCCGACAATTATTTATGATTGAAGCACAGGAATTCATAGAAGCTGCTCGTAGTTTTGGTTTTGATTGGTATACTGGCGTACCTTGTTCTTTTCTGACGCCCTTTATTAACTACGTCATTAACGATCCTCAACTAACTTATATTTCCGCAGCTAATGAGGGAGATGCTGTGGCGATCGCATCGGGAGCTACAATTGCTGGTAAATATGCAGTGGTGATGATGCAAAATTCTGGTTTGGGGAATGCAGTTAACCCGTTGACTTCCTTGAATTATATTTTTCGGATTCCAATATTAGTTATTTGTACCCTCAGAGGCGATGTCAATTTGCAAGATGAACCCCAACATGAATTAATGGGGCAAATCACAGATAAATTATTGGAAACTATGACTGTACCTTGGGAATTTTTTCCCACAGATGCAGCACAAATAGAACCAGTCTTGCAAAGAGCCACAGCTTACATGCAACAAGAGCGCCGTCCTTATGCCCTAATTATGCGTAAGGGAACAATTGCACCCCACGCACTCACCCGTTCTTCTATCCCCAAACGCGAAGATAACAGTAACCCTCATATTCAGCAAAGCTTTTTTCGCGGTAACCAAGAACAACGGATTTCCCGCAACCAAGCTTTAGCTCGAATTGTGGAACTGATTGACCCTGAAAATACTGTCATAATTGCAACTACAGGATATACAGGGCGGGAATTGTTCGCCAGTAAAGACAGTGCCAATCATCTTTATATGGTCGGGTCAATGGGATGCGCTTCTTCATTGGGATTGGGGCTTTCGTTAGCGCAGAAAGACCTGAAGGTTGTAGTGATTGATGGTGATGGTGCAGCATTAATGCGAATGGGTAATTTTGCGACCATCGGCACTTATGGCGGTGCTAATTTAATTCATATTCTCTTAGATAACGAAGTCCACGATTCCACAGGCGCACAAGCCACCGTCTCTTCTGATATATCTTTTGCCAAAATTGCCGAAGCCTGCGGTTATGGCGTTACATTAAGCGGAGACGACCCCGCGCTTTTAGATGTTTTATTTACCGCAGATACCAAAACTACACCGAAATTTGCCCATCTCAAAATCCGTCCCGGAACTTTAGAGAAGTTACCTCGACCCAACCTTACACCGGAAGCAGTTTTGCAACGCTTTGTGAAATATATTGAGGGAGTGGGGAGTGAGGGAGATGCGGGGGATACGGGGACGCGGGGACGCGGAGAATAACCAATGCCCAATGCCCCATGCCCCATGCCCAATGCCCAATACCCAATGCCCAATGCCCAATGACAATATGATTTTACTAAATCCTGGCCCTGTTAATTTGAGCGATCGCGTGAGAAATGCGCTGTTAAGTCCTGATTTGTGTCATCGGGAGGTGGAGTTTTCCCAGTTGCAAAGTAGAATCCGAGAACAGCTACTTCAAGTTTACGATCTTGCAGGCGGCTGGGCAGCAGTTTTACTCACCGGTTCTGGTACAGCAGCGATGGAAGCTATGGTCAGCAGTTTAGTACCAAGAAATGGGAAATTGCTGGTAATTGAAAATGGCGTGTATGGTGAAAGAATATCCAAAATTGCCAAAATTCACGACATTAATTACATTACGCTTTCCCATGCTTGGGATGCGGAAATAGATATCAAACGTTTAATTAAACTCTTGGATGAAAACGCCGATATCACACACCTCGCTGTCGTCCATCACGAAACTACTACTGGTCGCCTCAATAATTTGGTGGAAGTAGCTGCAATTTGTCAGCAACGCCGCATTCAAATATTAGTAGATGCAGTCAGCAGCTTTGGTGCTGAGGAATTGAATTTTGAGGCTTGGGGAATCACCGCTTGTGCTGCAACAGCCAATAAATGTCTGCATGGTGTCCCTGGAACATCTTTTGTCATTGTGCGCCGGGATGCACTGCCCTCAGCTGACATAATCCCCCGCACTTTATATTTAGATTTAGCAACCTATTGCCAACAGCAAGATAAAGGCGGTACACCTTTTACTCAATCAGTACAGACATTTTATGCTTTAGCAGAAGCTTTGCAAGAAATGGCAGAAGCCGGAGGATGGCGTGCTAGACACAGCCATTACAGCCAACTTGCAAACTTAGTGAGAGACGGGTTAGTGTCAATGGGAATTAAACCTTTACTTCCTGAAGGAAGTTCATCTGTGGTTTTGAATGCTTATTATTTACCAGATAACTTCAGTTATGAAGAATTTCACGACCAACTAAAAGCACAAAATTATGTAATTTATTCCGGACAGGGAAATTTAGCCCAATCTATCTTTCGAGTATCGACAATGGGAGCTATTACTCAGGCTGATATGGAACGATTTGTTGCTGTTGTTAAACAAATTATTTCAAAATGACATTAATAAAGTGAAAGCAATATTTTCACTATTCATTTAGGATTGCTATATGAACTTATAGCTGGCTTCAATGCCCAGATAAACAGAGGCAAGAATTTTTCAAAGTTTGTACAGAGCTAATTCTACAAACAATATCAAAGCAATCTCACTGCCGATTTTGTTTATAATTAAAAGTAATCAGACGATAAAATCATTATGAATTCCTTTTCATCTGCAACATCACAAAATAGAAGCCAAAACAATAACGAAGTTTTAGTAAATGTTATTGTCAAGCAACGAGCTGATGGGAGAACGGTTGCCATCGTTCCAGGTTTCCCTGAATTACAAGTTGAAGCAAGCGATCGCCATGCTGCATTAGCCCAACTTCAGCAACGTTTAGAAACTCATTTAGCTGGTGCAGAAATTGTTTCTTTACCTGTAAAATTACCATCTAATGAACAGAAAAACCCCTGGTTAGCAATGGCTGGAATTTTTAAAGACGACCCACAGTTTGAGCAAATGCTCAAAGCTATTGAAAACTATCGACATGAACTAGACAAATCTACAGAAGATGATTTTTTGCAAGAGTAAAAGAATATTTGCTTTCATATAAGTAAAATGACACTATGGGTACTTGATACTGACCATGTTTCACTACTACAACGAGGCCATCCACTTGTTGTTAGTAAAATAGCTGCTGTAAATCCAGATGAAATTGCAGTAACAGTAATAACTATTGTTGAGCAAATGTACGGTCGTTTAGATGTAATTAAACGAGCAAAATCAAAACAAGAATTGGTTACAGCTTACGCTTTATTAAGAGAAACATTTAATCGCTTGTGTCAAGCTAATATTCTTGATTTTAATGAAGCTGCATTTGATATCTATAATGAATTACTAAAGCAAAAAATTCGCGTTGGTACACAAGATTTAAGAATTGCAGCCATTGTACTTTCCTTAAATGGAACAGTTGTGACACGTAACCTTAAAGATTATGAGAAAGTTCCTAATTTAAAAATTGTGGATTGGTCAATTAATTAACTTCTCATGAGAAAATTACAGAAGCCCTTGGTGTGTAAGTATTGCCATTAGGCGTGAGCGTATCCCAATTGGATTGAGGCGACGCTAATTTTTTTGACGAACTTAGGCAGCACGTTCTTGTCGAATTTTTAGATAAGCATCAACTTAACTTTTGCGCCGGAGGTAATAGCCAATTACTGAGTACACATCTGTAAGTTGAAAAGATGGATATTGTTCGACAAAACAGGGTTAATCATTTCCCAAATTCCACATGAAAAAACCGTTCATTATATTAATTTATTTTTATATAAAACTTTAGCGTCATAGTTCTGGATTATAAATCGTTGCTTTTCATGTTCAAGAACTTCCTCTTGCTCGCTATGAACTACCTTAATGACTCTCATTCTTATAAATCCTCAGATTGACTAAGAATTGTAGGGGCACACCAAGCATAATCTTTCATTTCATTAAATATACTTGTGTCGTGCCCATACTAGAAATTGCATTCTGACTTCTGAATTCTGAATTCTGAATTCTCTTTTAATTCCTACCAAACACACTAGTGAGGGCACGCGCCATATTTTGGGGTTGCATTGCATCCATCGCGGCGGTGGGTTCGTAGCCACAGTGAACCATGCAATCGGCACACTTGGGATTACCACTCTTCTGGCCGTATTGACTCCAGTCAGTTTTTGCTAATAATTCTTGGAAACTAGAGTAATAACCTTCGTTGAGCAAATAGCAGGGTTTTTGCCAACCGAGAACGCTATAACTTGGGCTACCCCAAGGCGTGCATTCGTAGTCCTTCTCACCGATGAGAAAATCTAGGAATAAGGGATTGTGATTGAAGTTCCAGTTTTTTGCACCGGTTTTGTATGGAGCGAGAATTTCTCGGAAAAGGGCGCGTGTTTGTTCTCTTTGGAGGAAATGGTCTTGATCTGGTGCCCATTCGTAACTATAGCCGGGAGAAATCATCATCCCGTCGGTATTGAGTGTTTCGAGAAAATCAAAGAACTCTTGCATATCTTTGGGGTCAGTTCCCTCAAAGATAGTTGTATTAGTGGTGACGCGAAAACCTTTAGCTTTAGCGGCGCGAATGGCTTGGACGGCAATATCAAAAACACCTTTGCGATCGACGCAGCGATCGTGCAATTCCCGCATCCCATCTAGATGCACGCTGAAAGTCAGATAAGGTGAGGGTTGAAATTTATCTAGGCTTTTTTCCAACAATAAACCATTGGTACACAAGTAAATGTACTTTTTGCGATCGACTAATCCCTGCACAATCTCATCAATTTGCGGATGTAGCAGAGGTTCTCCCCCAGGAATTGAAACAACCGGTGCCCCACACTCTTCCACTGCGGCAAAACACTGTTGTGGAGTCAGGTTTTGCTTTAATATTTCCTTTGGATGTTGGATTTTACCACAACCGGTACACGCTAGATTACACCGAAAAAGAGGTTCTAACATTAAGACTAAAGGAAAGCGTTTGCGTCCCAACAGACGTTGAGTCACGAGATACTTGCCGATATCTATAGCTTGTTGTAGGTTAACTGCCATTATTCCGATCGCTCCTCTTTAAGATATAGAAACACCACTGTGGAAGCACAAAGCATTGCACCCCTATTTGCGCTCATTTACGTAACCTTGAGCCACAAACCAATTCACAGCATCTTCAAGTGCCCCATTAATGGGGGATTGGGGTAAACCCAACTCTCGTACTGCCTTAGCGGCATTGTAATACATTGGTTGTTTGGCCATGCGAACCCCATCTATAGGCACTGAAGGTAATTTCCCCAGCCGTGTAAGAATTTTTTCATCAATCCAAGCAACACTCAAGGGTAGCCAAGCTGGTAGACTTCCTTGGGGTGCCCTCAAACCTGTAATTTGGGCTAGTTGTTCGAGTAGTTGCTTGAGGCTGAGGTTTTGATGACCCAAGATATAGCGATCGCCTGATTTACCTTTGTGTAAGGCCAGTAAATGCCCCCATGCCACATCCCGCACATCGATAAAATTCAAACCAGTATCCAAATAAAAAGGCATTTGTTTCCGCAAAAACCGCAGTATTATATCACCTGTGGGGGTAGGTTTGATATCCAATGACCCAATAGGGCTGCTGGGATTGACTATAACTACCTCTTGACCTTTAGCAGCAGCTTGTATAGCTTCTTGTTCGGCCAGATATTTAGACTTTTTGTAGTTACCCACCAACTTTTCTAAGGGACTTTGATGTGTTTCATCAACGACTTCACCACATGACCCCACCCCAATGGCCGCCACGGAACTGGTATAAACGGTGCGTTCAATTCCTGCTTTTTGGGCTGCTGCTAGCAGATTGCGTGTACCCAGGACGTTGTGACGCTGGAGTAACTCTTGGTCTGCTTGCCACAGAGAATAATGGGCTGCCACATGAAACAGGTATTGACAATCGCTCATTTGTTGCCAGAGATTGACATCGTTCAAATCCCCTTTGACGATTTCCACCTCCAAACCGCGTAGATTTTGCAGATTGCTGCTAGGTCGTACCAGTGCTTTCACCGTGTATCCTTCTTGTAGCAGCAATCGTACCAAGTGGGCACCAATAAAACCAGTACCCCCCGTGACAAAAACCCTTTTGGATTTTGGATTTTGGATACTTCGACTCGGCTCAGTACAAGTTTTGGATTTTGGATTTATCAATTTGAAATTCCCCTGTTTGGAATTTTGGATACAGAAGTCACCGCCGTTCAAAAATCTCAAATCTTAAATTTCTTGCGGGGAAACCAATCATCCAAAATCGTGTAAACCACCGGGACAACAATCAAGCTGAGGATCGTTGATGTGATCAGTCCACCGGCGATGGCTACGGCCATTGGCGATCGCAATTCGGAACCAGCACCAAGACCCAAGGCGATGGGTAGCATCCCTAAAAGCGTAGAAGCAGTGGTCATCATAATTGGTCTCAGGCGTACTGGCCCTGCCTTGAGGATTGCTTCTGTGCGGTCTACACCAGATTGGCGGAGTTGATTGATGTAATCTACCAGTAAGATGGCATTTTTGTTTGCTAGACCTAACAAAAACACAAAGCCAATCAGCGAGATCATGCCAAAGTCACTTTTAGTAAATAGTAACGACAGCATCGCGCCGACAATTGACAAGGGCAAAGAAACACCAATTACTAATGGGTCTATCCAGCTTTTAAAAAGCAAAATCAGTACCACAACAATGCAGAGTGCTGATAATACCAAAGTACTGCCAAAACTAGCAAACACTTCACTTTGGCGGGCAGAATCTCCTCCCAAGTCTAAAGTTACATCAGCAGGTAACACTGCTTTGGCTTCTGCTACTATTTGGTCTGTAGCCTTACCTAAAGACAAATCTTTGCCCAAATTCGCACTGATGTAGGCTACTCTTTGATTGTTCAGCCGCTCAATTTGAAAAACCGTACCTTGGGAATTTGTTTCACTTGATACCGTTACATCAGCAAATCCAGGTAATTTTTCGATGCGTTCTTTAATTGCCTGGGCTGCTTTGTTGAGGGCTTGCAGGTTATCGCCTCGCAGTGATACCTGTAGGGGTTTTTGTCCACCAGTATCAACAAATTGGATATCTTCCACACTGGTAGTTACACCAGGAAGATTAGGCAAAGATGAACGTAATTGGTCTTGTACTTCCGCAGTTTTGATGTTGCGGTCTTCCTTGAGTTTCACATAAAGATTACCTTTATTTGGCTCACCTTCACGGGAACCAACGGTGGTAAATACTGTTTCCACTGCTGGAGACTTTCTCACCACATCTTCAAGTTTTTTGGCAACCTCTAGAGAATCGGTCAAGGGATTGGGGATGGGGAATGACGCGGTGACAGGGAGACGCGGGGACGCGGGGAAAGAACTCTCCGTGTCCCCGCGTCTTTGTGTCTCCGTGTCCCCTGAGGGGATTTTGGGCAAGGGTGCGGTGTAGGTGATATTAAATTCGCCGCGATCTAATTTAGGAATAAATCCTTTGGGAATTAGTAAACTCAGTGCCATCCCTGCAACAAAGCTGAGGATGGCTAAGGCGATGACTGTTTTACGATGTCTTAAAGACCAGTTGAGTAAGTTTCTGTAAAATTGGGTAAAATTCCCCCAGATGTTTGCTTGTTGGCGTCGTCGGGAATTTGGGTTGGCAGGTTTTAGCCAGTAGGTAGCCAAGGCTGGTGAGAGTGTACGAGCTACCAATGTGGAAGCAATCATGGCTGCTGAAACTGTGATCCCAAATGGCTTGAAGAATTGCCCGATGACTCCACCCATTAAACCAATGGGTAAGAAAACTGCTACTGCTGTGGCAGTGGTGGCGATGACTGTTAAGCCAATTTCATCTGTAGCTGAAAATGCCGCTTGGCGAGGAGTTTCTCCTTCATCGATGTGCCGCATAATATTTTCCACATCAATGATTGCATCATCAATCACACTGCCGATAACCAAGGCCAAAGCCAGCAAGGTAATGGTTTCTAGGTTGAAGCCAAAAATCGCCATGACGATAAACGTTGCCAACAAAGATGTGGGAATCGCCAAGGCAGAGATGAGAGTTGCCCGCCAGTTCCATAAAAAAGGAAAAATTACCACAATTGACAACACGACGGCTTCCATTAAAGCATCGATTGTGGATTGGGTGGCTTGGCGGATATATTTTGCTTGAGTTGCGGCCAAGGTGAGTTTGACATCTTTGAGTGTAGAGCGCAGCCTTTGGACTTCTTTTTCAACTAAACTCACCACTTCTAAGGTGTTAGCATCACCGCGCTTGATTACCTGAAATGCAAGTGCATCTTGGCCATTGAACCGGACTAACGTAGAACCTTGTTGAGTCAGAGTCGTTGCACTGAGCTTCGATGGATCGAAAGGAGTTGCAGTTGCATCTCCTAGCAATGAAACTCTCAGGACTCCTGGGAGTTTAGCGATCGCACTGACAATCTCATCTTTCGCCAACTTAGTCAAATCGCTGAGGTTCCGTGTCGGACTCTCAATGGCATAGCTAATGGCTGCTGATTCATTCAAGTTCAAGGGAATAATTTTAGAAGTCGCTCCCTGGGGTAGAGTCACCTGCTTGAGGGCAGTTTCAACTTCTTTGGTTGATGTTTCTAGATTCGTACCAACAGCAAAAGACAGAGCAACGGCTGTTTGACCGGGGTACGTGGATGAGCGGATATTCTCCAATCCTTCCAAGGGACGCAGGCGTTCTTCTATGGGTTTAGTGAGCTTGGTTTCTGTATCCACCGCTGCGGTCAGCGGCGCTGTAGCATTCACAACTACCACTGGGAAGGTAATATCTGGAAACAATGCATACTTGAGAGAACTGAAAGCAAGAATACCAGCTACCGTGACGGCAATCCAAAAACTCACGGTCAGCCACGAAAATTTAATCGCTAATTTAGAGATATTAAAGAATTCTCGTGCGGATTTTGAGCTAGAAAGCTTTACCATCTTGGAAAATTGTCATGTGGGTGACACAATTATTTAGCCATGCTACAGCAATCGCCGATCCAAAAATGTTAACAATTGCTCACATTTTCTTCTTGCTTCAACCTGGAAGTGCGACATTGTTGCTTGCTAACTTTGATTTCTATTTTGAATCTCAGTAGCATTATTGTATTTTACAGCCAAATTTCAAGAGCTTGTCATCAAATAATTACATCGTATCGACAAGTGGTCGTTGACTGTGAACCGTTAACATTCAACAGTCTTCTATAGAATATTTTTGTACTTGAAGTCCCCGATCGCCCCTCAAATTATGACAAAATTTCTAACATAGAATCCAACTGTAACAACAACAATGAAACTTGGTTCTGTCGAGCATAAGGAATTATTCTGTCGCAGCTTTACCGAAAGCTACAGGGAATATGAGCCTGAGTATCTTCCCTGGCCAGATTTGGACGATGCAGCTTTGAATTTCCTACGTAGTATTCCCTTTTGGGAGAAAGCTCTGGATACAGAACGGCAAGCCGGAGCCATAGTTAGTGGTTACGCACAAACGCTAAGCGATCCCGTTTTACAAGCTACAATCGCTCTCCAAGGTCAAGAAGAATTACGCCACGCTCGTTTGTTGAAGACATTAATCGATCGCTACGGCATCGAAATACCAGAGCGTCCCCCTATTGAAGTTCCCCAAAATATTGAGCCAATATTTACCCGCTTTGGCTTTGAAGAATGTTTAGATACTTTTTTTGCCTACGGACTATTTGCCATCGCCCGCGAAGCTAATGTCTTCCCAGAGTCAATCTTCACGATTTTCGATCCCATCATAGATGAAGAGACTAGGCATATTGTCTTTTTTGTCAACTGGTTTACCTATACACAAATTCAACGCGGCCAGGGATTTATTCCGTTGCGGAGTATCAAAACTCTCTGGCACTACGGCAAGGCACTCAGCAATTTGATTGCCGTCTTTGGCAATGATGATGCCAGCAAAACTGGTTTTGCCGCCACCGGCACTAACATCTTTACCAAAGACTTGACACTGAAAAAATTTTTAGAGATTTGCTTAGCAGAAAATCAGCGACGGATGAGCAAGTACGATGCCCGATTACTGCAACCCCAGTTATTGCCCAGACTAGCCAATCTCGCCTTGGGCATCCTTGAGTTAACACCCAAACGCAAACTCCAGAATATCGAGAGCGCTAGTGCTTAATTTTTTACCCCACGACACAATTCTTGTGCCCCAAGGAGCAGAATATCAAGCCGTGTGTCGTGGATTACGCGGTACTACTGACTCCATACCAGCAATATTACCCATACCTGTTGGGATGAAGCCACTACTTCAATACCTGCAACAATCGTCAAAAAATGGACAATTTCTAGCTGCCAAATCCAGGGTACTGATTTTGGGTTTATGTGGCAGCTTGAGCGATCGCTACGGTGTTGGTGATATTGTGTTGTATCAAAATTGCCTTTATCAAGGAAAACAACAACAATGCGATCGCTCTTTTACAGCAGAGTTACACTCAGCACTTCCTACTCCCCACTCTCCAGTCAACGCCTTGACAAGCGATCGCGTGATTTCCTCTGCGGCTGAAAAACGGCATCTGGGTGAGACTTTGGCAGTTGATGTTGTTGATATGGAAGGATTTATTGCCCTAGAGTTTCTCAATGCAGCTGGGGTAGCAGTGGCAATGTTGCGAGTCGTCAGCGACGATTGTCAACATGATATCCCAGACCTTACAGGAGCGATCGATTCTGATGGTTCGCTGCGTCCTTTGCCTTTAGCTATGGCAATGATTCGCCAACCCATAGCTGCTACTCGCCTCATTCGAGGTTCGTTAACAGCATTAAAAGTCTTAGAAAAAGTTACAAATCAGTTCTTTTCTAGCTATAGCAATCAAAGCATAGTTGAGGACACAAAAGGTTAAGGGGTAAGGGGTAAAAGATGTATTTGAAACCTCTCCCCTTTCCCCTTAGAGTCAACATTTTTTGCAGAATCAGGATGATACTGCAACCGCTATTATTGAGTGCTACAATCTTCGTCCAGTAACTTTTCAGCAGCAGCTTTGTACCCTTTGGTAGCGTCACTTTCAGTATTGACAATATAATATCCCCCCCTTCTTCTTCCCACTACAGCAATACTTTGGTCAGCCATCTTTTGTGAGGAGGCTAAGGATCTATTTACAAGGTAGAAAGGGTTGTTATTATTAGTTAGTGAATCATTATCTAACTTCATGATATTATATTGATTATTTTCAAGTGTCAGAATAAAGTTGTTAAAATTCCCATTGGGAATTTGATTGTCATCTGTCTCAAGCTGCATACTCACGCTTTGCTTAATACAAGACATATGAATGTGTAATTGATCTTGATTCCGAGCTTGTTGTGAATTAATTGCTAATCCATATTGATTTCGATATTGTACCTGCGGTTTTTTTGTAGGTACATATTTTCGGACTTCTTCCCACGCATACTGCCAATAAGGTATTGAGTTTGACCGCGATATATTAGGGTCTTCTATACCTTCAATTTTATCAGTTGGCAGTAATAAGTATTCAACTGGGTTAGTGCCATTTGCCACAACATACCTTTTGTTGAGATCGACATACAGACATGGGTCTGGTTTGGGAGGCTGACCCTGCTGATTGGCGACACATTGCTGAACTTTTTGCCAAAGAAAATCTCTATCACTTTGAGCTAATGTTTGTGACCTGAAAATATTAATAAAGCTCAGTTCATTGACAGAAACTAACAATAT
>NZ_JACKZU010000231.1:0-12794 GCF_014222165.1 Nostoc sp. 2RC | reverse complement strand
GAGCTTGCCTGCCCTGAGCTTTGTCGTTGGCGTTGGCGTTGGCGAAGCCTCTCGTAGAGAAGCCTCTCGTAGAGAAGGGTCGAACCATTAACCTTTACCCAACCTCCACCTAACATTTTTGAGTTGCCAGACTATTAGCAGGGATTGTGGTTTTTTAAAGACTCTGAACCCGATCTAAACAAGCTTTTAATTTTTCCGCCAAGACTTGTACATGTGGTTCTATGAGTATGCTGTTGTGGTCTCCGGGAATTTCATGAATCTCTATACCCTGGGAAGCCAGTCCACCCCAGCCTCCTTGAGGATCGAAGTAATATCTTGAAGATCTTAATTTGGCTCGAAACAGGGTGATATGGCTGGGATAAACTTGCGGTACGTAGTTTTTGCTGGCGTGGATGTTAGCTTCTAAAACACTCAGATTGTGCAGAGTTTGAGGAGGACGTTCCACATTACCTGATATCAGGGAAAGTTGGTGAATAGGCTTGGCGATTCTTTTGCAGATTTGCCACTTTAACCTTTGCCAGATATAGACTAGTTGTTCTTGAGGTTTGAGTTGTGCAAGATTATTTAAATGCCCAAAAATTAAATCAAAGAATGTGGTGGGTAAATTATTCAATCCAGCACTATCGAACAACGATAGCAAAGCGACTTTTTCACCTTGGGCATAGAGTTGTTGAGCCATCTCGAAAACTACTGTACCCCCAAAGGAAGCCCCTCCCAAAAAATAAGGGCCATTGGGTTGGATGGTACGTATTTCTTTGATGTATTGAGCTGCCATATCTTCAATTCTGGTGTGTGGGGCAGTTTTTCCATCCAAACCTTGAGCTTGTAGCCCATAAACTGGTTGATTTAAACCCAAATGGCGTGCTAAATCGCAGTAAGAAAGAATGTTACCACCTACGGCATGGACAAGAAAAAAAGGAGGTTTAGAACCATTGGGTTGAATTGGTACTAAGGAAGACCAAGGCTTTACCCATTCTGGTTGGCGTAAGATGTTAGCTAGTTCCTCAATAGTAGGAGCTTGTAGGAGGGTAACTAAGGGTAGATTTTTGCCAAAAGTCTTCTCAATTTCTGCAAACAAGCGTACTGCAAGTAAGGAATGTCCTCCCATATCAAAGAAATTGTTTTTGATACTCATGGGTTGGATACCTAAAACTTTTTCCCAAATCTTGGCCAACCTTAGTTCTAATTCATTGCGGGGAGGTACAAAAATCTTGTTTGATGGTTGTATGTTTTGGTTAGAGACCCTGAGAGCGCGTGAGTCTACTTTTCCATTGGGAGTTAAAGGTAGAGCATCTAAGACTACCAAAGAGTTTGGCAACATGTAATAAGGTAGTTTTTGTTTGAGAAATTCACGTAGTTCAGTAAAGGTAGGTGTCTGTTCTTTCTTGGGAACAATATAGGCTATTAATCGCTGGTCGCCGGGGTTATCTTCTCTTGCTATAACCACAGTCTGTTGTATGCCTGGGTGTTGTGCGAGAATTGCTTCAACTTCTGCAAGTTCGATGCGAAAACCCCGCACCTTAACTTGATTGTCAAGGCGACCGAGAAACTCAATGTTGCCATTATTAAGGTAACGGGCTAAATCACCGGTCTTATATAATCTTGCTTTTGGCTCATTGCTGAAAGGGTTGGGAATAAATTTTTCATTGGTGAGGTGGGGACGGTTGAGGTAACCACGAGCAAGTCCAGCACCGCCAATGTGTAGTTCCCCTAATTGACCAATAGCTACAGGTTCCAAATTTTCATTCAGGATATAAATCTGTGTGTTGGCGATCGCGCAACCAATGGGAGCAATGAGATAATTGCTATTGCGATGGCATTTCCAAAAAGTGGCATCAATGGAAGCTTCTGTGGGGCCGTAGCAATTATATAGAACGTCGTCTAAGTTTAATTTTGTAAAGAAACGTTCTATGAGTTCCACAGGTAAGGCTTCGCCACCGCAAGTAATGTGTCTGAGAGATTGACAATTCTCAATTTGCTTCTCGTCTAGTAATACTCGCAGCATGGAAGGTACTAAAGCCATAACAGTGATTTGCTGTTGGAGAATTAACTCAACAAGATATCTACTATCTAGATTTCCACCAGGACGAGCCATAATCAATTGCGCTCCCCAACACAAAGGCCAGAAAATCTGCCACACGGAAGGGTCAAAGCTCAAAGAAATGTTTTGTAAAACTTTGTCTGCTGGAGTCAATCTAAAAGTTGTTTGTCTCCAGGTAATTTGGTTGCAAATCCCAGCATGAGTAATCATTACACCTTTGGGTTGTCCTGTAGAACCAGAAGTGTAAATCGTATATATCAAGTTATCAGGGGTGGTATTACAAACGAGATTTTCTCGATTGTTCTCACTAATCACATGCCAATCTGAATCCAGACAAACGATGTGGGTTATACCATCGGGTAAACTATTTACTAATTGCTGTGTGGTGACGATCGCTGATATCCGGCTGTCTTTTAAGATATAAGTTAAACGTTCTGATGGATATGCCGGGTCTAGAGGTAAGTATGCACCTCCAGCCTTGAGAATTCCCAACAGTCCTACCACCATTTCTAAAGACCGTTCCAGGTAAATACCAACAAGCACCTCAGATTTAACGCCTAAAGTACGTAGGTGATGCGCCAATTGATTTGCTCGTTGGTTCAACTGCTCATAAGACAGTTGGTCATTTTCAAATACTACAGCAGTTGCTTGGGGCGATCGCTCTACCTGAATTTCAAACATCTGATGAATACATTGATGTGGAGCAGATGTTTGACTAACTTGACTATTTCTGAGATTGATTTGCTCTAAATTATTATTAGTACTCATTTCTAATATTTTGAATACCTCACGAAATTGTTGATGTAGCAATCGGTTTGATTTGGAGAAATTACTTGTGTGGGTAGGCAATAGTTACTAATGACTAATTACTAATGACTAAGGCTAATATAATTCCCTACTACACAGGCGTTCGTGTAGCGTATTTTAGAAAAGTCCGCCTGCGCGTACTGAAAAATCAAGGGTTTGAAACCCAGTAACGGTAGCTTTTGTCTGTATAGCCACGATTTATAATGACCGAGTCTGGTATGAATTTAGACTTTTCAAACAAACTCTTAGAACGGTTAGAAACTTAAAACTATAGGAATCCGCTTTGATTCGCTGAAATTCTTTTTGTGGTGCGCGTTCGCGCAGCGCAAGCTCGATAGGAAGGGAACTCTTAACAGGGAATAGGGAATAGGTCAGAAGGAATCAAAGTGTACTTAGCTTAACAAAAATCAAATACGAATCCTATAAAAGAAACAAGCAATCGGTCTGTAATTCTGGAGAGAAAGAAAACTGTCGTTTAAATCAATTGATTCATTCATTTTCTGGAAGTCCCTTATCGATTGTCAATTCGCACCAGCAGATATTATTTTTTAGAAAACTTTTGTGAGGCACTAGTTTATCTTTGGTGCTGAATTTTTATCTAAGATATTAAACGCGTTTTAGAGCTTTTAAATTGATTTTTTTGTAAAATTCAGGATCGAAGCCTTTAAATAATCTTCAAAATATCTAATTGAGAGCCGATGTTTGTTGTTGAATTAGTGAAAATTCAACTAAACTAAACCATTAAATCAAGCTAATATAGCTCTAGCCTTACTTCTCAAGACATAAAATCATCATCATATTGTTAGATATTTGTATTAAAAATGACATTAATATTAATTTTGTCTTAAGGGACTAGTAGTTCGCCAAGTTTACTTGGCTCTTTAAAGGGGAAAGGGGAAAGGGGAAAGGTTTTAAATCCCTCACAAGCGTATTTTTGGGTTGGTAGACCACTAGAAGTTGCGGCTATA
Source organism: Nostoc sp. 2RC (assembly GCF_014222165.1). Classification (NCBI taxonomy): domain Bacteria; kingdom Bacillati; phylum Cyanobacteriota; class Cyanophyceae; order Nostocales; family Nostocaceae; genus Nostoc; species Nostoc sp. 2RC. Next base: position 8,978 of record NZ_JACKZU010000231.1, on the reverse strand, counting down.
CAAACAAAACTCACCTGCGTGTTAAAAATCTTGATTTTTAATTAGTTCGTGCAGGTAGATTTTGCTTGTGTGGTAGCAAATTATATTCGGCTAAAACTTTTGCCTTGTTTGGTCAATTAACCCTTCGACTGGGTAACTTAGTTCCACAGCTTTTACAAAACACAGCATCAATATCGTGGAAAGCTAAACCACAATTTGAACACACTGTTTGTACTTGATTGGCTGTTTTCACCACTTGCTTAATCAAATCTCCCACTTGCCAAGGAATCAACGCTATTCCTGTAAAAATCATCAATACTGTTAGCAAGCGTCCTAATTTTGAAATGGGGATTACATCGCCAAATCCGACAGTTGTCATTGTGACAACAGAGAAATAAAATGCATCCAAAAATGTAGCGTATTTTTCAGGATTAACCGGATGCTCGACTTGATAAATTAAGCCGGAGTAAACAAAAACAATGGCAAATAATGTAAATAATATTCGCGCAAAAATCAACCCATCTTCGGTGCTGATACTGGCGAATAAATATTTTCTATCTATAAATCTAATTAATCGTAAAATTCTAAACCATCGCAGTAAGCGGATAAATCTGATATCTACTATTCCGAGAAATAATGGTAAAATTGCCATTAAATCAATAATCGAATAAAAACTAAAAATATACTTACTTTTATTTTCTGCACTCCAGAGACGGAGTAAATATTCTATTAGAAAAATAATGGCGATCGCAGTATCCGCTACGCTCAATTGAAAGCGAACCGAATCAGGAATATTATAAGTTTCTGCAACAAAAATTCCTGATGAAATTAACACCAATACTGCAAGTGTTAAATTAATGGCTTGACCTAATGGTGTTTCCAAGTCTTTTAAGTAAAAATCTGTTGTTTTTCTAGTCAATAACATATTCGACCGTTAACTAATTTTACTTCATAGGAATAACATTCGGAATAGGATATGATTAAACATTGTGTTGTCTTGATGTTATCTCCAGGTTATATGAACTCAGAATATTTTATGCATTTAGCATTGGCAGAAGCCAAAAAAGGTGATGCGCCTTACGGTGCAGTGATTGTTAAAGATAACGAAGTTGTTGCCATAGGTCATAATACTGTCAAAAGAGATAACGATCCATCCGCTCATGCAGAAATCAACGTCATTCGGAGTTTAACAGCTAAACTTAAAAACCCCTCTTTAGAAGGTTATAGCATATATACCACTGGTGAACCTTGTCCGATGTGTGCAACTGCTTGTGTTTGGAGTGGTTTATCAGAAATTATCTATGGTGCTTCAATCCAAGATTTAATCTCGGTTAATCAATCACAAATTAATATATCTTGCGAAGAAGTGATTGCTCAGTCATTTACAAATATCACAGTAACTAAAGGTGTTTTAAAAAAAGAATGCTTGGAGTTATTTAAATAATTTTCAAAGGAAACAGGGAACAGGGAACGGGCAACAGTTCAATACCCCAGACTTAAAATAATATGCCAGTTGCGTAAGTCCTAATAAATAAATTTAGTTGCTCTGAACCCAGTATTTTGGGAGCTTTTGAAAGCTGTTCCCTGTTCCCTACCTCTACGAGTAATTCTCCAAATCAAACCAAATTCCTATATAGGAATTATTTAATTCGGCTCATTCAAATAAGATAAATAACTATTTGCCCAAATTGCAGCTTGAGTGCGATCGCGCAAATTCAATCTGTTTAAAATATTGGTAACGTGGTTTTTTACTGTCCCCTCAGAAATGTAGAGTTCCTGAGCAATTTCTCGGTTACTAGCACCTGTAGCAATTAACCGCAAAACCTCCTTTTCTCTAGGAGTGAGTTCAGTTAAACCAGATGGTATGGGTGGTGACTGAATTGGTGTAGCTTCAGAAAACTGGGTCAACAGTTTTTTAACTATGCCTGGGCCTAATTGAGTGTATCCTTTATAAACAGCGCGAATAGCAACAGCTAATTCTTCTGAGGGTGTATCTTTCAATAAATAACCCATTGCGCCATTTTGCAAAGCTGCGGAAACATATTCATTATCATCAAAAGTTGTAAGTACTAAAATCTTGGTTTTGCTAAAATGTTTTTGGATTTCTCGTGTGGCTGCAACTCCATCCATAATTGGCATCCTGATGTCTAATAATACGACATCTGGCTGAAATTGAGCAACGAAATTAATTGCTTCTTTACCGTTTTCGGCTTCACCTACGATTTCTAAATCCGGTTCTAATTCTAATAAAGCTCTTAATCCTTGACGAATTAAACTTTGGTCATCTACTAGCAATACTTTAATACTCATATAAACCTCGTTAAGGGGATATTAACTATAATTTTGCAGCCAGAACCAGGAGTGGTATTAATATTAAATTCACCTCCCAGGGCTAAAGTGCGATCGCGCATACTATGAAGCCCAAAACCAGTGGTATTTTGTCTAATATCAAAACCTCTACCATTATCCTTAATTATTAATCTTAAATTATTTCTAATGCCAGTGAGTTCTATTTTAACCTCTGTGGCAGAAGCATATTTAGAAATATTAGTCAAAGATTCTTGAATAATCCGATAAATAGCAGTATTGATGTCAGGAGGTAAAGAATATTCGAGATTGATTTTATAAATTGGGAGAATACCATTTGAGTGATGAAAATTTTCTACAAGACCAGCGATCGCCAGTTCTAAAGACTGTTCTTGTAAAGGATTAGAACGCATAGTTGAAACAGATTGACGGACATCTTTAAGCGCTTTTGAACCTAATTCCTTTGCAGTCGCTAGAAATGTTTCAGCCTTAACCGGATTCGATTGCCACAGTTTTAAAGCAGTTTCTAATTGGAGATTTAAAGCAGTTAATGAGTGTCCTAATGAATCATGAATCTCGCGAGCAATGCGGTTGCGTTCTTCCAAGGTGGCTTGATTTTCTATTCGCATGGCATATTGGCGAAGTTTTTCATTAGCAATGGCAAGTTTTTCGCGACTGTGGCGTTCAGATAACACAGCATTCATCATCAACAACACGAAAACTAAACTCAGACCAAACACTAATGACCAATTTAAACTTAGAAATCGAAAACGCTCTTGAGCTTGCGGTGAAGATTGAAAACTGAATAATTGATATTTTAATTGTGTGGTCAATAAAAATAAAGTAAATGACAGACTCGTCATGAATAAACGTCCAGGTAACTGAAAAATTAGACAACTACGAGTCACTAAAATTATATAAAGAAAGGGAAAAAGCCGAGCAAATCTTTCACCAAAAAGTCCAGTCAATAAAATCAGAAAAATTTGAATAGCTGTGTATGTTAATTTACTTTTACGATTATTTTGGGGTAACCATAACCCCATTAATGCAAAAATAACCAGGCTATAAATTGACAATTCTGGTAAGAAATTACACACTGACAAATCTGGAAATGTTCCACAAATTGATAGCTCTGCGCGTCTCGGACGGAACCGTCGTAAAGGAGGTGGGATAACTGCTATTACAGCCGTGATTGTCAATAATATCCATTCTAAATAAAGTAGAGATGGAAAAGGATGTTTTTTAATTTGAATTAGAGGATTCATGATGATAACACCTGATTGTTAACTCTTAACTCCTAACTCTTAACTCTCAATTTCTATTATTGTCAGTCACATTAGTCATAATTGAATCATGACTTTAGTCATAGGCATAACCGTGACTTTCTCCTCATGTAAGTTTTGAATCTAAATTCTTATGATGGTGGCATCCACACAGGCAAGAACCACGAAATAAATAATGAAACTCAAAACATTATCATTAATTGCTGGAGCGATCGCTTTAAGTTTAAGTGCAACTTCCTTTGCTGTAGTAGCTCAAACAGCTTCTCCCTCACCCCTGCAACTCGCACAAACTCCACAAAAACCAAAGGGCCCCTGGGCAGAATTGGGGCTAACCGATGCACAAAAAAGCCAAATTCAGACAATTCGCCGAGACAGTCGCGCCAAAATTGAAGCAGTTTTCACTCCAGAACAAAAAGCAAAATTAGAAGCTGCTAAGCAAGCGCGTCAAGCTCAGCGCCAAGCCGGTCAGCAAGGTCAACGCCAACCCGGTCAGCGTCGGGGTGGATGGAAGAACTTTGCAGAATTAAATCTCACTGAAGCACAAAAAACTCAAATCCGACAAATCCGAGAATCCGAAAAACAACAAGTTCAAGCAGTTTTAACCCCCGAACAGCGGCAAAAGCTCGAACAAATCCAGCAAAACTTCAAACAGCGTCGTCAACAACGCAGTACTCAATAATCTTGAACAATAGTTTGGGATGGGCAATGTCGCCCATCTCATCCGAAACTAGCTCAGGATAGTAAATTCCACAACCATAAATGAATAGGACTTACCGCAAAAGTATGAATAAACGAACCGCAAAGAACGCAAAGGGCACGAAGTTATAAGAGTTTAAGAGAGTTCTGTGTGTAAGTCCTAATGAAAAAGGAATCTAACCTACTTCCCACTCCCTTTTTCAAAATAAATTTATGATGCAACCTTCTACCGCTTCCCCAAATCTTTCTCCTTGCATAGTTTGGATTTGAGATTTGGGATTAAGAATGCCTTTTATATCTCGGTTTTATTAATCCCTTAATATCAAAATTAAAAAATTATACAGACTTCTTGCAGAAGATGGGAAAGGAGAAACAATCGAACTCCTTTCCCTTTCCCTATTAGGTAATAAAACAGCGCTGCTGCTTTTTAAGGGTGTTGGGGTATCTAATATCATGTCATCAGTTATCAGTCAACATGATTTTCAAATCAAACTAGAAATTTGAAAAATTTTAGGTTAGCCCAGTTGCATTAACTACTGTGAGTTGCTACTATAACTAACAGAACAAGAGTAGAAAAATCTCTTGACCCCTAAACCCCGTAGTGGTTTGGCTTGCTAAACCACTACTCCCCATATTTTTATTAGAAGCTAGTCAATTACGGGAAGGTTCCCCATTTCCCATTACCCATTCCCTACTTTGAATCTAGCTTTTTTATCATGTCTAAAGAATTTTTTATTGGTAGTAAAGTCCGCGTTGTAGCACTACCACCTTACGTCAAAACTGCCGAACCTATGCCCATGCTCCGCCCCCCTGATGTGATTCACATTGGTGAGGAGGGTACAGTCATTGACCGGAGACCAGGTGGATATTGGGGTATTCGCTTTGCTAAAGGAGCCTTTCTCTTAGATAGCCAATACATCGAAAGTACAGATATCCCTCTTGAATCTGAATCACAGTGAGATTATTAGTAACCAGCAATTGTAAACTTGTGTAAAGTTGTCATTCTGGTTTACACCATGATTTCTCGCCGCACTTTTATAAGCGTATTACTTGCCAGCTGTATTTCTATTATTAGCTGGCTGAATTTTATCCCTACAGCTAATGCTCTTGGTGGTAAACTTCCTGCAATTAATCAATCCGCACCAGAATTTACTTTACCAACTAACACAGGTGATGGTAAAATTTCCCTCTCTGATTTTCGTGGTAAGTGGGTAGTTTTATACTTTTATCCCAAAGATTTCACCTCTGGTTGCACTATAGAAGCTCGTCGTTTTCAGGAAGATTTACCGAAATATCTGGCAAAAAACACTCAAATTCTTGGTGTTAGTGCTGATGACATTGATTCCCACGCGAAATTTTGTGATTCAGAGGGACTAAAATTTCCTCTGTTAGCTGACACTGACGGTTCGGTGAGTAAAGCTTATGGTTCGTGGTTGAGTTTCTTATCTATGCGCCACAGTTTTATTATCGATCCTCAAGGGATTTTGCGCGAGACTTTTGTGAAAGTTAACCCCACTATTCACAGTTCAGAAGTGCTAGCGCGACTAGAAAAATTACAATCGGTGTCTTCTTAGGGATTTCCAAGAAATTAATTACCACTACTTGTGGGGTGGACATACGCCTTAATTTTGATCGACGAGTATCAAAGACTCGTTGGTGAATATTAAAAACTTTTGCAGATGAGGGAGACAAGGGAGACAAGGGAGACAAGGGAGACAAGGAGAATAATTCCTAACTCCTAACTCCCAACTCCTAACTCCCAACTCCCAACTCCTAACTCCCAACTCCTAACTCCCAACTCCCAACTCCCAACTCCTAACTCCCAACTCCCAACTCCTAACTCCTAACTCCTAACTCCCAACTCCCAACTCCTAACTCCCAACGCCCAATTTCTGTGACAATGGTTAAGAGTAAGCCGGAATAGAGTATTCAAGCTACTCATGAGTGATTCTCAAAACAGTTCTTTGTCAAGCCAACCTGTTCCATTTTCTTTTGATTGGTTGCAGGCTTTTTGGAAATTCTCTCGCCCGCACACGATTATTGGTACTAGTCTTAGTGTGTTGGGTTTATATTTAATTGCTATTGCTGTTAGTGGAGATGTGATTCATCGCGTCTCTACAAGTTCTCTACTACCTTTGTTGGGGGCATGGATTTCTTGTTTGTGTGGCAATGTCTATATTGTGGGGCTGAATCAATTAGAAGATGTGGAAATTGACAAGGTTAATAAGCCCTATTTACCTTTAGCTTCTGGGGAATTTTCCCGAAAAACTGGGCAATTAATTGTCGGAATTACTGGCATTTTGGGGCTAATTATAGCTTGGCTAACTGGGCCGTTTTTGTTTGGTATGGTGGCAATTAGTTTGGCCATTGGGACTGCTTATTCTTTACCGCCAATTCGTTTGAAGCAATTTCCCTTTTGGGCGGCGCTGTGTATTTTTTCGGTGCGCGGTACGATTGTGAATTTGGGATTATATTTACATTACAGTTGGGCATTTGAGCAAAGCCAAACAATTGTACCTGCGGTTTGGGCGCTGACGTTATTCATTTTGGTGTTTACCTTTGCCATTGCCATTTTTAAAGATATACCCGATATTGAAGGCGATCGCCTTTACAATATCTCTACTTTTACTATCCAACTCGGCACTCAAGCTGTGTTTAATCTCGCTCTTTGGGTGATAACTGTCTGCTATTTGGGCATAATTTTAGTTGCGGTGCTTGGTGTCGCCTCAGTTAACCCGATATTTGTGGTGATTACTCATTTAGGATTGCTGCTTTGGATGTGGTTACGGAGTTTCAGGGTAGACTTAGAAGATAAAAGTGCGATCGCCCAGTTTTATCAATTTATCTGGAAACTGTTTTTTATCGAATATCTGATTTTTCCCATCGCCTGTCTTTTGGCTTAGACAATGTTAGAAAACTTGCAAATTAATTCTATTATCGCCGGAATCATAGTTACGATAAGTCTGGTAATCCTTGGATATTTCGCTTGGAAAACTTTGATTACCTCAGATTTATTTCAAAAAGGCATTAATCTCGCTCAAGCAGAAGATTATGAAGGTGCAGAAGCCGCTTTTCGCAAAGTTATTGCCCTCAATTCTACCAATGATGTGGTGCGCTTATTTCTTGGCGATGTTTTAAATCGCCAAAACCGAGTAGCAGAAGCCAAAGAATTATTTTGCGAAGTCATTAACCGCAGCCCGAAAAATCCCGAAGCTTACTTGCGTCTAGCAAATGTCTTAATGCAAGAAGATAAACGAGAAGAAGCAAAAAATAATTTACAACAAGCTAAAGATTTATTACAAAAACAACGTCAACCAGAAAAAGCCGCCAGAATCGCTAATTTGTTGGAAAAAATGAATGCGAAAACTAAAAATGGGGAGTAGGTAATGGAGAATAATATGAAAAATTGTATGTAGAAATCCGGTTTGATATGTGAAGTGATTTGTGTAGTCAGGCAATAGGCAATAGGCAACAGGCAAAAGGGTTTAAGAGAATATAGGTGTACGGACTTATTTTCAAAAATCAAATAGGATTTCTATATAAAACAATACAGTTCAGATAAGCCTGTTTTTTCTTCCCCTATTTCCTGTTCCCTGTTCCCTGACTCCATAGAAAAACTTTCTTAACACCAAGCGTATTGGCATATAAAATAGGTAAATTAATAACAATGGTAAAAATCAATAATTTCCTGGCTATAGCTATTGTTTGCTGGGGTTTGAGCGGTGCTAATGTTGCTTTTGGGCAAGAAATTGACACCGTTTTAGCAACAGTTAAAAACTCTCTTCAAGCTACGCTTCCTCATAATAAAAAAGCACTGACAAACTTTGAACAAGGAGCCAATCTCTACAAAAAAGGAGATTTAAAAGGAGCAGAAGCGGCTTTTCGCCAAGCAATTGCAATAGAACCAAAATTTGTCGAAGCTTATGTAGCTTTGGGAAATACCCTCGATGATGGAGGTAAACAACAAGAAGCCATTGCCCAATATCAAAAAGCCATCAGCATCGATCCTAAATTTGCCAAAGCTCACTTTTTCTTAGGAAATGCTTTCTACGTTCAAGGTAAATTTTCAGAAGCCATCGCCGAATACAAACAAGCGATTAACTTCAATCCCCAAGATGCAGCAGCTCACTATTATTTAGGAAATGCTTTTTATGCTCAAGGGAAGTCAGCAGAAGCAATGGCAGAGTATACAACAGCCATTCGCCTAGAGCCGAAAAATGCCGCAAGTTATAACGCCTTGGGAAATGCACTGTACGCCGAAGGCAAACTAGAAGAAGCCATCGCCCAGTACCAACAAGCCATTAGCATCGATCCCCAAGATGCAGACGCTCATTATAATTTAGCAAGCGCTTTTTACGCCCAAGGCAAACTAGACCAAGCAATAGCCGACTATACCGAAGCAATTCGCCTCGATCCCAAACACGCACAAGCTTACACCGGTTTAGCAAACGCAATGGACGATGGAGGTAAACCCCAAGAAGCCATCGCACATTATAAAAAAGCCATTAGCCTTTTACCAGATTATGCCTACGCTTACTATAATTTGGGGATTACTTTGGGAAGAGAACAACAAACACAAGAAGCGATCGCTAATTTCAAAAAAGCCAGAGAATTATTCCAAGCCGAGGAAAATAACGAGATGGTTGAGCAAATCGATGGATTAATTAAAAAAATTGAGGGGAGTGGTGAGTAGTGACTGGAGAGGTGGGGAGG
>NZ_JACKZU010000230.1:0-12812 GCF_014222165.1 Nostoc sp. 2RC | reverse complement strand
CTCTCCCCACCTCCCCACTTTCCCATCTCCCCATCTCCCCAACCCCAGTCCCTACTCTCCCAATCAGCAGTATTTATGAGCATTACACTTACAGGTACAATCCAACGGCGCGATATTGGCCCAGGCGCATGGGCGTTAGTTACAGAAGAGGGTGTTACTTACGAAATCCTCAGAGGGGCTGATAAAGACTTACTCAAAGCCGGACAAAAAGCAAAAGTTAAAGGACAGGTGCGTGAAGATGTGATGACAGCTGCCATGATTGGCCCTGTCTTGGAAGTTAAATCTTTTGAAGTTATTAATTCTGACTAGTTGTAGAATCGAGAACCTGCTGGAGACGGCTTCTAAATTCACCTTTGGGATGGCCTCCTTTTACTTCACCTACAATCTCAAATTCTCCTTCGGGAGAATTGCAAACAATGTAAGTAGGCCATCCCATTTCTGATTTATCAGGATACTGAGTCAATAAAATCTTGCGATACTTGCGGTAAGCAGCTGTATCCTGCATTTTCACATCGATAAATTCTAAACCCAGTTCTTCAGCCACTTTTTTGTCATAAAAAGACATTTTGTGGCAGATGCCGCACTCTTCAGAAGAAAACTTAATTACAGCTAAACTCATCGGTTGGCAACTCTTTGGTTTTAGGCTAGATATCCTAGCATAACGCCATGAAATATACCATATAGCTGGTTGTTAATGTCAACAATATTGGGCATAGGGCATGGGGCACTTGTACTGAGCGTAGCCGTTGGCGCAGCCTCTCGCAGAGAAGTATGGGGCATGGGGCATTGGGCATGGGAGATCAGGGAGACAAGGGAGAAAAATTGCTGCCTTGTCCCCCTTGTCCCCCTTGTTCCACACCCCATGCCCCACACCTAATTTTTTAGCAAGTAGCTGTTGAAGAAGGGGAAAGTCGGAATCTAGAAAAAAACTTAAGAATGTGATTAAATATCATAGCAATCATTTTCGAGTCACCTGTTTAGGTAAAAATAAAAAGAAAGTGATACAGGCATTAGGTGACCGGGTTTTGCTCTAAGCTGGCTATTAGGGGATATTCAAGGTCTACCAGCAGTAGTAACAAGGTGCATTCTCGGTATGTGGCAGTTTATTTAGGCTGATGATGTTTTTGAATCAGCTATGTCTCTAGGCAAAAAAAACCCCCAGTGGGTGTTAGCCAACCAGGGGAGTTAGTTATCAGGGTGCATCTACCAATTAAATGTTCTAGGATTGAAGGCCTTACTCCGGATAAATTTGTACAAAGGTCAGTTATTTTTTAAAATAAAAAAACCCCAGTTGGTGTTAGCCTACTAGGGGAGTGAGTTATCAGGGTGCATCTACCAATAATGTTTTCTAGGGGCAGCCAGTATGTTCCGGAAAAAATGCTCAACCTCTAACAAGATTTGGAATCGCTAATAATGTAGCGTTCACGAGTCTACGAGGCTCTTTTAGATTCGTCCCAATCACAAGGCTAGTGGGCTTCGGTTTAAGATTTGTTCTGTCTACCACAAAAGTTGCTCTCAACCGAAAAACCCCAATCCAAAATCTAGAATCTAAAATTCTTCGATAATTCCAAACAAAAAACCCCCAGAGGCTATTAGCCAACCAGGGGAGTTGAGTTATCAGGGTGCATCTACCAATTACTTTTTCTCAGGTTAATGGCTATCCACCGGATAAATTATGCAGAAGTTGAGGTTATTGTTGTCTATTCACCAGAAAAAAAACTCTCAACAAGTGTTAGCCAATCAGAGGGGTTAGTTATCAGGTCAACCAATTTTGGATTTTACCAAAAGTTCGGTCAGTGGCTGGGACAGTTTTACCGATTTGTGAAACGCCCTGAGGGCGGGTTATCGTAGGGTACTGGCGTCACCTCAGGCTTGCGGGGAATAGAGTAATTCTTAGTATCTGCGAGCCTCTGGCTATGCCAAGGTCAACGGTAAACAAGGGTTTTCCAAGACAAATTTGAAATTTTGGATTTGTTGTGCCCTTTACGGGCGGGATGAACTGAAAAAATTTTGAATTTAAAATCTCAAATTGGCACGGACAAACCTACCAATTATTTAATGATTTAGTGCGCTACCTGAAAAATAGGTGTGTGATGAAGAAAAAAAACCCCCAGCGGCTATTAGCTTACCAGGGGAGCTAGTTATCAGGGTGCATCTACCAATTATGTGTTCTAGGTTTAACCATCATGCTCCGGATAAATTTGCAAAAAGCTTGATTATTTTTGTCTGCCAAACGAAAACTACTACACTTGAGCAGAGTTTGACTGATGTTTGAGATGGGGTGCTTGTACCATTTTGGGTTCTAAAACCTAATTTTTGCTGTAGGGAGATGGGGAATAGAAATTATGAAATTACGTTTGGTGAATGCAAATTGGTATTAGTTCATACTCTGGTTGAGGGAACTCCAAAAAATAAACAACAGCACATGGTGGTTGACTGTGAACCGTCAACAGTCAACAGTTCAAAGTAACAATGGAATATTTTTACTTGGAAGTCCCTAATTCAAATAGTCACTGGTTTTTTGTCGTGGTCTAATAGTGGATATTAAATGATTTAGGGGAGTTAAAGATCGAGGTACATTCATCTGCCAATCCAGTGTTCTCAAGTTAAGCATTATTTTCTAGTGGAGAATATCTGCGTTATATCAAGTTAGTGTAATTACTTACAGAAGAACGCAGAATTCAGAATCTGGAATTTGGAAGCAAAATAGGTCTGATATCTGGTTTTTACCGCTTAGCTTGCATACTTCAGCAAATTTAAATTTGCTGTATAATTCTAAGCTTATTGCGTAGAGTGTACTGTATTTGGGAGTTAGTTCTCATCACAAGTGTTCACATGAACTTGATATTAAAGGTTGCTGTTGTTTGCCAAAATAAAAAAACCCCCAGTGGGTGTTAGCCTACTAGGGGAGTTGAAGATCAAGGTGCATCTACCAATAAAGTGTTCTAGACCCAACTAATCCAATCCGGATAAAGTTGTAAAGGTAGAAAAGCCAAAACAACTAAAAATCAGAAACATTCAAGGGTGGGATGCATCTAAGTTATCAGAGGAAGCGAAAAATCGACTTGAAACTTTCGCGTTTCAAACCGAATTTAGGAGGCGAGCAGGAGAAGCTGTGACCCAGGAATTCCACATATCCGTAACCCCAGTAGGGCAAAACGACTACTTGGTGCGGACGGAACAAGTCGCGCCTGGGGTGCCATTGGCAGAAGAATTGGTGACTTGGCCTGTAGCTGATTGGTTGATGGCTGCTGGGCATTTAATGAATGACCCGTTGAAGTCTGTTCTGCAAGGAGATCCATTTGCATCTAGCGGGCGAGAAAGCGATATTGCAAGAAATTCTGTTAATTTGGTGGCCTTGGGTCAGCAATTATATAATGCTTTATTTCAAGGTACTCTCAGAGATAGTTGGATTACTGCCCAAGGTATTGCCCAGAATCACCAACAAGTACTCAGGTTACGCTTGGGGCTGAAAGACACGAGGTTAGCTCGTTTGCCTTGGGAAGTGATGCACGCAAACGATCGCCCCTTAGCCACTGGCCCTTATGTGGCTTTTTCTCGTTTCCAAAGTGGAATTTTGGGCGCTTCTCGTTTGCGATCCATGCGGGGGGCTACGCCTACGCCAAATACTTTTACGCCAATGGAAGAAACTGGTGTCAAAGTATTGATGGTAATAGCTTCGCCTTTGGATCAAGTCCGTCTCGACTTACTCAAACAAGAAGCGATCAAACTGCAAGCGGAACTTGCACGTCCCGCACCACGATTTGCAGAAGTTAGCAGTCATCTCCCTGAAATTGAACTGACTGTGTTAGACCAGCCAGGACGGGAAGAACTGACCCAAGCTTTAGAACAAGGCAGATACGATGTTCTACATTACTCTGGTCATAGTAATTTAGGGTCAAATGGCGGAGAAATTTATCTTGCCAGTCGCAGAACTGGGTTGACGGAAATTCTCACTGGAGATGATTTAGCTGGTTTGCTTGTCAACAACAATATCCAGATGGCGGTGTTTAATTCCTGCTTGGGAGCTTATACAGCTGCCTTGGGAGCTTCTGAAGATACTGGGGAACGCAACCTGGCAGAAAGTCTTGTAAAACGAGGAATTGCCAGCGTTTTGGCTATGTCAGAGCGTATTCCTGATGAAGTGGCACTGACATTAACGCAGTTATTTTACCGTAATTTAAGTCAGGGGTATCCAGTTGATTTATGTGTTAGTCGGGTGCGCCAAGGATTGATTTCTGCCTATGGTTCTCATCAAATGTACTGGGCATTACCAATTTTGTATCTCCAGCCCGAATTTGACGGTTTTCTCAGTCACGAAACTACTTTACCCCAAAGTCCGGAGGCGCTCAACCAATATGGTTCCCCTGTAGGTACGATTCCCAGTTCTATGTATGCGGCGATGGCAGAGGAACCAGAAATGCCTTTAGGAATTGAGGAAATGATTCCTACGGATTTGGGGCGCGATACTACTGGCTTGGATTGGCTGGGGGAAGATACTTGGGGGGATCTAGTTGATGAAATCGAATATGATGACCCAAGTTATGCAGAAGATTCTGCCATTGTTTCGGATTTGTTTCGGCGGCTAGATGAGCAAAAATCCTCCACAGAAATGGAGCAACAAATTAACGAAAATAGCCTGCCAAATAGACCAGTTTCAGAAGAAATGACTTCTTCTTTGGAGGAAGCAGATTTGTGGGGAGAAGTACCCGCACCACCTACTGAACCTGTTGGTAAATCAGAAAGAAGTTGGCAAAATTCTGAGTTTTCTCGTCCATCTTATCCAACTCCTTCTTTATCTAGAAATCGTAACCGATGGCGTAAACTGTGGCCGATTGTAGGTATTGTGGGAATAAGTGCGATCGCAATTGCCATCGGTTTAAATTGGTGGCTAAATCGACCCCAAGCCAATGTATCGAAGATACCACCAATTCCCACTGAGCCTTTACCCATTGAAAAGCAACCAAATATCGATTTGGAAACAGCACCAACTGGAATTGTCACCGCCACCGCCACTGAAAAATTGAGCCAAGGCGATTTGCGAGGTGGGTTGTTTGCTGTGGAAGAGTTGCTTAATCGTGGTGCTTTTGCTGCGGCTGAAACTGCTTTAAAATTAGTTACAAATCAGCAAGTTAACGATCCCTCTGTGAATTTTTTAAAGGGGCGATTAGCATGGCAATCAATCCAGACTGGAGATGCTAACTATAGCGTTGACGATGTTCGTCGTTACTGGGAAACTGCTGCCAAAGCTAAACCAGATTCCCTTTTGTATAATAACGCTTTAGGATTTGCGTACTACGCAGAACGTAATCTGAACCGAGCTAATGATTCTTGGTTTAAGGCTTTAAATTTAGCTCTCAAAGCACAGAATACAAACAACGGTACAACATCCACAAAAACACCACTACCTGAGGATGCTTTAACTTCCTATGCTGGTTTAGCTTTGGGACTGTATAAATCTGCACTAGATGAATCTAGCGCCAAACAAGCACAATATATGAATGAAGCCATTAAGTTGAGACAAATGGTAATGAAATCCGATAATGTAAATTTTCAAGTAGATAAATTAGCTAAAAATTGGCTCTGGACAGAACAAGCAATTAAAGATTGGCGATCGCTTCTTCAAGAGAAGAGTCGGGAAGAGTGAAAGAAGATGATGAGTGTTGACGGTTGACGGTTGACGGTTGATTGGGAACAGTGGGGTATTTTTGATTTGGAAGTTGATCAGTGTTTTTCTGGTAAATGAAGTACACGGGTAGAGGCTAACGCTGTACGCCCTTACTATCTGTGTATTTCGACTAAATTTGTGTTTATTTATTACCTTGAAACTGCTTAATAATATTGCCAATTAAAGGTAACTGTTCTAATACCATTTTTGTTAAATCTACAAAAGATTTTTCAGATAGGCGGTTGTCTTGGCGGAGTTGTAAAACGCCTATTAAAACGATAAATATTGCTGTACCAATAATTGCTAAAGCTAAATAATGAAATTGTAGCGAACCACCAAAAAATGCAATTAGACAAAATACAACTACAAATACAAATAAATAGAACATTCCATTGCGAAAAGCAAATGGCAGCGTAACCTGCGCTTCTGATTTAGAATTATCTTTCTGTTGAGATGGTTCTGTCATAAAATTATTTTCTTGTTTTGATGGCTGAATTACATTATTAATTGTTACAACAACATTTTCCCTTTTTGTCTCAGAGTAATTAGGCATAAAATCGCCACCAATGTGCTGTTCCGCTTTCACTACTTCCCTACTATCTATCACATCATCTATTAAATCCAATACATCAACCATTTGATAGCTTTTTTGACATTGAATGTTTTCTTGTTTATCGGCTACAAACTTTCGTAATATTTCAAAAGGGTAAAAGTGTGGCTGTTGGCTATCTTTACAAGTGTTGCAATTACATGGAATTAATTTGTCATACTTTAGTCGCTTGTATGAATCATGAATTTTATCTAGTTCATGTATAACTATAGTCATGAAATCTCGTTTGTGGCGACCTGAGACTCTAATCTTAATCTCTCGCTTGCTGTAATATTCAATTACTTCTGCTTTGGTCTCGTCTTTGCAGAGAACGACGCCATTTTTCCAGACACATTTTTGTTCATTTATCAACTCATGCATGGCGACAATGAACTGAGTGATGATGCCTTTAGGCATGAACTCATAAGTATAACGAAGAATCAGATTGTTTGTTTCATTCCACTCATAGTAAGGTTGATTAGCAGATAGTAATTGCGGGGCGATGTATTTTCCTTGGCTTCTCGGAATTTCGTAGCACAGCTTGAAGTTGATCATCAAGCGCAATAGTTCATCATGCATCGTAGCGTATTCGTCTTCACACCAAATGTTTGCCAAGTCAGACCGTGTAAAACTGCCCAAGTTGCTAATTACCTTTTCATTATCTAGCACTTTGTAAACTGCATCAGTTCCCCACTTGGGTTTGATGATTACAGTCTTGTTTAAAAGAGGGTCTTCTTGGAAGTGCAAGCATACTCCCAAATCGTGCAGATAACTACTCAACTGCAACTTGTCATTTCTCTGGGTGAACCCATTTTTTTGGCAGATATTCAGGTATTCATTGAAGCCGATGTAATTGCGTGCGTCACTCTCCAAAGCTTCTCGGACTCTAACCCAGGTTTTTGGGAGCGGACTCCCAATATGAGGCAAGTTTTTAACGTAATGCTTGATTTGTTCTAAAACTTGTTCTAAACCTTTGTTGGTAGCAAGGTTTGTTGATAAAGTCTCTTTCAAATTAGTAAACTGCCCCCGTAATTGACTTTCATTAATTTCTCGCTGGCGGTTTTGCTTTTCATTTTTGATGATTAGCAGTGGACTGTTATCGCTCAATAGTTCTACTACATTCAACCAGTAATAAAAATCCGTGTCTTCATTGCGGGTATCTGCCACCAAAGCATAGAGTGAACGCTTGGTGAGGAAAAATTGGTGGGTAGCATGGTAAATTTCTTGCCCTCCAAAGTCCCAAATGTTGACTCGAAATTCTCGCCCATTTTCCATTGGAAAATGCCACTTGATAACTTCAATTCCCTTTGTAGTATCTTCCTGTCGAAGTTGATAATTTTCGTCTTCAATTTTCTTCGCCAGTGTTGTTTTCCCTGCTCCTCCCTCACCAACAATTAATAACTTTGCTTCACAAAGATAATCTGTACCTTCTGCTTTCAGTTGTCGAAAATAATTCCGAATCGCTTCAATACCTTTTGCAACAACTTCTAGTGGTGGCTTTTCAATAGGATTGCCAGTTAAATCCAGGGTGGTGAGTTGTTGCAGACTGGCGAGTGCTTCTGGTAGTGTCGTTAATTTGTTGTCCCTTAAATCCAGAGAAGTGAGTTGTTGCAGATGGACAAGCGCTTCCGGCAATGTTGTTAATCCGGTGCATCTTAAATTCAAAGAAGTAAGTTGTTGCAGGCTGGTGATAACTTCTGGCAGTGTTTTTAATTGGTTGTAGCTTAAATTTAGGGAAGTAAGTTGTTGCAGATTAGCGATCGCTTCTGGCATTGTCGTTAATCCAGTGCAGCTTAAATCCAAGGAAGTGAGTTGTTGCAGACTGGTGAGTGCTTCTGGCAGTGTCTTTAATTGGTTACGGCTTAAATTCAAATAAGTGAGTTGTTGTAGGCGGGTGATGGCTTCTGGCAGTGTTTTTAATTGGTTGCGGCTTAAATTTAGGGAAGTGAGTTGTTGCAGACTGGCGAGTGCTTCTGGCAGTGTCGTTAATTGGTTGAAGCTTAAATCCAGCGAAGTAATTTGTTGCAAACTGGCGAGTGCTTCTTCTGGTAGTGTCTTTAATTGGTTGCGGCTTAAATCTAATTTAAGCTGCCTCTCTTCCGGTTCTTGGATTTTTTCAAATAAATCTTGAGTATGTTTCATATTGAAGCTCACCTGTCAACCAAAGTTATATTTAATACGCCTGATTCTGTGGAGGATCGGACAATCAGTAATATCTTGGACTAATGACAATAACCGCCATAGATTAAAAACATACTGCTCATAGGGAAAGCCCTCTTTATAGGAGGACTGAATTCTTGCCAGATTTAGATTTTTAGTTTACTGAAGTGGTTTTTAACTCTTAAGTTCTTAAGTTGGAACTTTGAGTTTCTAGCGAATGAAGGTAATACTTGAGAATGCTCCAAAATGTCAAAACAAGCTCTTACAGCAAATTGCAACTTTGTGAAGTACAGGTAATTGTAAGGGTGTAGGCTTTGCCTTACCGTAGGGTACGACTGTTCGCCCTTACGTGTGTACTTCATCTACCTGAAAAACGCTGTATGTTGCATAACACTACATGAGCAATAATAATTTTTACGGAATTTTCAAAAGAATTTAGCATTACGAATGCTCGACTTGACTCATTAATGAGGCTCGGAACTCCGTTAATGAGTCTTTGATACTCGTTAACGAGGATATTTTGCTCGTTGACGAGTATATTTTGCTGGTTCACGAGGATATTTTGCCGGTTCACGAGGATATTTTGCTCGTTGACGAGGATATTTTGCCGATTCACGAGGATATTTTACCCGTTCACGAGTATATTTTGCCGGTTCACGAGTATATTTTGCCGGTTCACGAGTTTTTGTAACTCGTCAATGAATATTTGAGACTTCCTAACAAGTGTTTATAACTCGTGAATGAGTTTTTAAGCTTTGTGGATGAGTATTTGATATTTGCAAACGAAACCTAACGCTAGCTTACCCACGAGTAAATCTTCATTTGAGGTTGGGTGGATGAGTGCAACCCCATACCTATGACGAATTAACGATCGCACCGCAGGATTTTTCGCTATTCCAACAAATGTAGAGACGTTGCATTGCAACGTCTCTACAAACAATTTTGTTAGTTACATTGTTTTTTGAAATTGGTATAACCCTAAATTCACCAGCTGCATCCTATTAGGGAAATAAGCACCCCAGCAAAAAAGTTATTCAACTCTGGCGCGGAGGGCGGGAGATGGAAAAAGTTTTTCAAATGCTGCTTGGCGCTCATTTAATGGTTCTGGTGCATAGTTCCAAAGGCTTTCATAATAAAAGAAAGTTACACCCAAACCCCGTTCTTGGGCAGCTCGCACTTGGGACTTAATTTGTTGTATGGGAACTGGGTTATTTCGTAACCCTGTCATAATCCCGACTCCAGTGGGAATGGTTTGTTGCGCTTCTTGAATTTCTGGGCGGGAAATATTGGCGATGAAACTTTGCAGATTTGGACGATAAATTTGCACAATTAACTCGTCTACGATATCTTGCCGTATCCAATTGAGCCAGTCTTGCAGGTGAAATTTGTAAGCAAAGTCATAGTAATTGGGAGCAACGGAGAAAATTGCTTGGGGTTTTCTCTGTTTGACAGCTTGGTTGAGTTGTGCCATGAAGGCGGTAATTTTATCTGCGCGCCACTTTACCCATTCGGGATTGTCAGGATTCGCCGGGGGTTTGTTCTTAGTTTCTTTAGCGTACAAGGCAACTGTATAGCGATCGTAGCCAAATTCGCGGGGTAAACTCATGTGGTCGTCAAATTGAATGCCATCGGCATCATATTGGGTAAAGATTTCCAGCACGAGATTAGTGATGAATTGTTGCACCTGTGGATGAAAGGGATTGAGCCACATCACCTCACCAGCCGCACTGATGGAAGTTTCGCTACCATCGCGCTTTTGTGTAAACCAATCTGGATAATTTAGTGCTAGTTCCGATGTTGGCGGTGCCATAAATCCAAACTCAAACCAGGGAATTGCTAAAAGTCCCTGACGATGGGCTTGGTTAATCAGGTCAGCAAGAATATCATGTCCATCGGAACCTTTATAAACAAAAGGTTGAATCCCTGCCCTTTGTGCGGTTGCACTGGGATACATCACATAGCCAGAATTCCAAACCACTGGATAGATTGTGTTAAGATTTAGCCGCCGCAGATGGCTCATGGCCTCTTGGACTTTGGTGCGGTTCTTTAGGGTGTCAAAATCATTGTTTGTCATCCAAACCCCGCGAATTTCCTGACGGGGTAGTTGAGCAACAGCAGGGGTGAAACTATCTGCCAGCAATACCATAACAAACGATATTAAAATCAAGAGCCAGAAAACATATTTCAATTTTCGTCGCCAAGCTCGAACAAAAAAATTTGATTTCATAGGTTTGAATGATGCATTAGCTACCCACACACGCCATTGCTTGCTTTGGTGATTGAATTTACTAGCCATACATATATTACAAGCATTTATGTTTACTAAAAAATTGAGACATTGGTAGTTGTTGGTTCCCGATGTATGGAACTTTTGCACCAGAAAAACTAAATCAAACTTATGCACATTAAGAAAGTTGACGTAACTAGTAGGCATTAGTGCCCAATTTATCTAGTATTGGGCATGGGGAAAGGGGAAAGGGTAAGGGGGAAAGGGGAAAGATTAAATTGATTCCTTTTCCCTTTAACCTTTAACCTTTTCCCCTGCTACCCCTGCCCCCAGCTGTGTCACAATAAAGAACTGTAATAAGAAAAATATTGTTAGGTAATTTAGTGAGTCCAACTGCTCAATCTACGGCAAGTGCGCGTCGTGTGGTATTTCCTTTTACGGCAATTGTCGGCCAGGAAGAAATGAAACTGGCGCTGCTGTTGAACGTGATTGACCCCAAAATTGGTGGTGTAATGATCATGGGCGATCGCGGTACCGGAAAATCCACAACTATCCGGGCGCTGGCGGATCTGCTGCCAGAAATCTCTGTGGTTGCCAATGACCCGTTTAGTAGCGATCCTAGCGACCCTGACTTGATGAGCGATGAAGTCCGCCAACTGCTAGAACAAGGGGCAGAAATTCCGGTAACTCACAAAAAAGTCCAAATGGTAGACCTGCCATTAGGAGCCACAGAAGACCGGGTTTGCGGTACTATCGACATCGAAAAAGCTTTATCTGAGGGTGTCAAGGCTTTTGAGCCAGGACTGCTGGCAAAGGCTAACCGAGGCATTCTTTATGTGGATGAAGTCAACTTACTAGATGACCACCTGGTAGATGTGCTACTGGATTCCGCCGCTAGTGGCTGGAACACTGTAGAACGAGAAGGCATTTCCATCCGTCACCCCGCACGTTTTGTGCTTGTGGGTTCTGGAAACCCAGAAGAAGGGGAACTGCGCCCCCAACTCCTCGATCGCTTTGGGATGCACGCAGAAATTCATACAGTCAAAGAACCAGGTTTACGAGTACAAATCGTAGAACAACGGGCGGAATTTGACCAAAATCCACCAGAATTTCTCGAAAAATATAAACCCCAGCAAGAAGCACTACAACAGCAAATTGTCAATGCTCAACAGCTATTACCAGAAGTAAAAATTGACTATGATTTGCGGGTGAAAATTTCTGAAGTCTGTTCTGAACTGGATGTAGATGGTTTACGGGGTGACATTGTTAGTAACCGCGCCGCCAAAGCCATCACGGCATTTGAAGGGCGCACTGAAGTTACACTTGACGATATCCGCCGGGTAATTACGTTGTGCTTGCGTCATCGACTGCGGAAAGACCCATTGGAATCGATTGATTCTGGCTACAAAGTCGGCAAAGCTTTTAGCCGGGTTTTTGGCGTCGAACTTCCAGAAGATGAGGCCGCACAAAAAAATGGCACAGGTCAGAAGTTAGGAGTTAGGGGTTAATTAATTTTAGATTTTAGATTTTGGGTTTTAGATTTTAACTTGAATCCAAAATCTAAAATTGGTAAAGTTGCAGTTTATTATTTTGGGATTTTAGATTTTTCCTGAAATCCCAAAAGTAACTACATAACTCACAACTCTTGGAAAGACTTTGGTTAATCGCGTCTTTGGTAACTCAGCACTCAGCTCAGCATCTAGTACTGAATACTGACTATGAGATCTTGGTATTTTTGGTTCAATAGTTTAATTTTATCTAGCCAATACAACCCGCCTCGGTTTGTAGAATTATTGATGTTGTTTTTAGCGATCGCTATGCTGGCCATAGCGAGTATTTTACCTGACAGACCACCATATTTAATTTTAGGTTTGAGCTTAGTAGTCGGGGCATCTATTTCAATTTTAGTGCGGGAAGCGATCGCTCCTTCTCCCCAAACACGAATTACACAAGTCACAGCCTTACTACTGCTGATTATTAGCCTTTATGGCTTTGCTGATTTAATCCACCAAACTCTTTGATGAGGAGATGAGGGGATGAGGAGGATGTAGCTTTAGCTTCTCTTTGAGAGACGCTAGCGCGAACCCGCAGGGTGAGAGACAAGGGAGACAAGGAAAATAAATCCTGATTTCCCAGTCAACAGTCAACATGCCCCATGCCCCATGCCC
>NZ_JACKZU010000022.1:0-40967 GCF_014222165.1 Nostoc sp. 2RC | reverse complement strand
ACTGAACGCTCGTTACTCAGCTACGGTTGAAAATATTCGTAGTTTTTTGTATTTAATAGTTAAATTTTTACTATGTGGAGTTTTAATCATGTCTAGCGATGCAATTATTAAAACTGAATTCTTAGAAAACGAAGTTGATAAGCAACATAAGCCCCGCCAAATTCTTGAGATGCAAAAATTAAATGTTTTGAATCATCGCTACAACTGGAAGGGTGTAGTTCAATTGGCTGGACATTTAACCGTTATGGGAATTAGTGGTTATCTATGGGCAATGAATTTTGGCAATTGGTTGTTAGCAATACCAGCACTGGTGATTTACGGCTTTTGTATAGCTTCTATGTTTGCACCTATGCATGAGTGCGTTCACAGAACTGCTTTTGCTAACAATCGGTTGAATGACATTGTGGCTTGGTGTGCGGGTTTACTTTCATTTTACAACAGCACATTTTTCCGCTACTACCACAACTGGCATCACCGCTATACTCGTGTTCCAGACAAAGATCCAGAACTGACGGATCTCAAACCAACCAATTTAGGTAAATATTTATTAATAATTACTGGTTTGCCCTGGTGGTTAGGCAAAATTCGCGGACATTTTCAGGTTGCTTTTGGTCAACTTGATGATTGCCCATTTATACCGCAAACAGCACGAGCTGAAGTTATTCGCTCAACTCGTTGGCAATTAGCTGTTTATGCAGGAGCGATCGCTATTTCCATAGCAGCAAATCAGCCTTGGTTTTTTCTGTATTGGTTGCTACCATTGCTTGTTGGTCAACCAATTCTGCGTTTTATTTTGTTGGCAGAACACACAGGTTGTACTCTTGATGCAAATCTGTTAACAAATACTCGTACAACCCTGACGTTATTTCCTGTAAAATTTTTGATGTGGAATATGTCATTTCATGCAGAACATCATTTGTACCCATCAATTCCGTTTCACGCTCTAGCTACAGCTCATCAACAGTTGAGTTCGCACTTCACCCATATCCAACCGGGCTATATAAAAGTTAACAGGGATATTGTCAGTAATTTTGAGCGATCGCCATTATGACAAAATCTCTGAATTTTTACAAAAATCTTTTTTCGCGGCTAATTCTTCTTCCCATTCTCTGTTCCCATATCCGTTGCAGTTAGGTCACTTAAATGGTATCTGGATTGATTAAAGAATAAGTTCCCAACTCTTTTATTCTCTCTACCCAACCTTTGATTTCATCAGCCACTTTATACTTCCATTGCAGTTGCAACACTTCTCTAGTGTGAGAATCATCAAATATAACTTTGTCTTTGTTTTCAAACACTGGTGCAATGAATTCTACTCCAGCAGCTTGAGCAAACAAAGTTGATATCTGACTAATACTCAAATTTTCTGGCGCAGCTAGGTAATGTCCTCCTTTAGTACCTTTTCGTGCTGCGGCAATGTAGCATTCTGCTAAATCCTCAACATGAACCCACGCAGTCATAAAATCTGGTGGAAATGGCTGATAGCCTTGGTATGCTTCACCTGTAATGAATTGCTGAATTGCAAAATCCCAGAAACTGCCACGAGTCGGTGCTGCACCATACACTGATGAAGGATACACAATGGAAGCATTACCTCCATTACTAATATATTCTTCTACTAGCCCATCTTTTAAGACATTTACACCCACTAGTAAATCGATACATACCAAATATTCGGGCAGTATATAACCTTTTGGCGGAGGTGTTTCGGTAATTCGCCCGCCATCAGCAGTGATTAAAGAGAAATTGCCACTGGTTGTAATTACATGAATATCTGGTGAAACTGCCTTTGCACCCTCTAAAGCAGCTTCTAATGCTATGCGGTCTTTAGCAAATTGAGCTTCTTTAGTTGGTTCTGGAGGCATGTGCCAAGCAACATTAATTACTGTTGTAATGTTATGGTTACGAATTGCTTGGATAACATCGTTGCTGGAAAAGTTGGCCTCTTGAGAGCGGATTATTTCTTGACAAAAAGGCTTTATGGCTTCAACATCACTGCTTGGACGCACAAGACCGAATACCGCAAAATCTGGTGTCTGGTAAAATTTACGGCACAGTTCTCCGCCAATGTAGCCGGTTGCACCTAAAATCAAAATATTTTTAACGGAAGAACTTTTTTCTGACATAAATGTTTAATTTGTAATAGCTATCTTACAAGGATTTTGTTGATTGAATTTTACGATGTGCGATCGCCAAAAGTACGGCATCACTATCTATTGATAGTGCCTTAGTTAACATAGCTTACTATGTAATACATATATTTTGCCGCAAAACAGCATTTACACAAGATTTTAAACGTTGTCCATGTTGAAACCTTGAGTTTGGAATTATTCTGTTTTGTCATTGCGACGAAGCAATCCCTAAACTTTGGTAAAAGGGAGTAGGGTGTTTCGGGAGTTAAGTAAAAAATAATATGAAAACTTACTTGACTAAATATATAACTATATGGTTATATAAAATATAAGGTTAACTTGCCTTGAACAACGATTAACCTCGGAATTAAACATTATGACTATTTCTCTGCGACAACGCCAAAGTAGTAACAATCTTTGGGAGAAATTCTGCAATTGGGTTACCAGTACTGACAACCGTATGTACATTGGTTGGTTTGGTGTACTGATGATTCCCACACTCTTAACAGCAATCATTTGTTTCATCATCGCTTTTATTGCTGCACCACCTGTAGATATAGATGGTATTCGCGAACCTGTTAGTGGTTCTTTACTTTATGGCAATAACATCATTACTGCTGCCATTGTGCCTAGTTCTAATGCTATTGGTCTACACTTTTATCCCATTTGGGAAGCAGCTAGCTTAGATGAGTGGTTATATAATGGCGGCCCTTACCAGTTAATTATTTTCCACTTCTTAATTGGTATTTTCTGCTACATGGGTCGGCAGTGGGAATTATCTTACCGCTTAGGGATGCGTCCTTGGATTTCTATCGCCTACAGCGCACCTGTAGCTGCTGCCACTGCGGTACTATTAGTCTACTCTGTAGGTCAAGGCTCCTTCTCTGACGGGCTACCTTTAGGGATTAGTGGTACTTTTAACTTCATGTTTGTACTGCAAGCAGAACACAATGTTCTCATGCACCCATTACATATGTTAGGAGTAGCTGGTGTTTTTGGTGGTGCTTTATTCGCTGCGATGCACGGTTCTTTGGTCACTTCGTCTTTAGTTCGGGAAACCTCTGAAACTGAATCCCAAAACTACGGTTATAAATTCGGTCAAGAAGAAGAAACTTACAATATTGTTGCGGCTCACGGTTATTTTGGTCGATTGATATTTCAATACGCATCTTTTAATAATAGTCGTGCTTTACACTTCTTCTTGGGTGCTTGGCCAGTAATTGGTATCTGGTGTGCTGCCTTAGGTGTATCTTCTTTTGCGTTTAACCTCAATGGTTTGAACTTTAATAACTCCCTTCTTGATGCTCAAGGCCGTGTAATTAATACTTGGGCTGATGTTTTAAACCGCGCTAACTTGGGAATGGAAACAATGCACGAACGTAACGTTCACAACTTCCCCTTAGATTTAGCAACTGGAGATATTCAACCTGTAGCTTTAGTTGCTCCTGCTATTCACGGTTAACTGATTCTGAATTCACTTCGTTCTAACTCCTCAACAGTGTTGGCAACCCAAATGGTTTGGGTTGCTTTTTTTATCAAAACGGTGTTGCTGTAACGGAAGAATCATTGTTTGGTGATGGGCTACGGCCCGACATTCACAAAAAAAGTAATTCCACCTTGGACAGTAAATAACTACATAGTTATACTATAAAATAATCAAACAATTTCATCTGGAGTTAGCCATGATGTTATTTCGACAACTCTTTGACCCAGAAACAAGCACATATACTTATTTAATTGCTGATTTAGAGACTAAAACGGCGATTTTGGTAGATCCGGTATTAGAACAAGTGGAGCGCGATGGCCAATTACTCAAAGAACTACAGCTAACTCTGAAATACTGCTTAGAAACCCATATCCACGCCGATCATATTACGGGAACAGCTAAATTGCGGGAGGCTACAGGTTGTTTGGGAATTGTACCGGAAAATGCCCAAGCTGTATGTGCAGATAAATTTATGAAAGATGGAGAAGTATTAAAGTTAGGCAGTGTGAAAGTAGAAGCGATCGCAACTCCCGGTCATACTGATAGCCATAATACCTATTTGGTTAATGATACTCATCTACTCACTGGAGATGCCCTGTTAATTCGTGGTTGTGGACGGACTGACTTTCAAAGTGGGAATGCAGGGATGATGTATGACGCAATAACGCAACGATTGTTTACATTGCCTGATGAAACCTTAGTTTATCCCGGTCATGATTATCGAGGTAACACAGTTTCCACCATTGGAGAAGAAAAACAATGGAATCCCCGGTTCGTGGGACATAACCGCAGTGAATTTATCCAATTGATGGCAAATCTGAATTTACCCAATCCCAAAAAGATTATGGAAGCAGTACCCGCTAACCAGCGCTGCGGTAGCGTTGCTGCGTAACAAAATCTGACAAAAACTTTTGCATTGAAAAATCTACATTCCTAAGTATAAAAAGCAATGACTACTTCCAATGTAAAAAAATTACAAACTGTTGATGCTCAAACACTCAAACAGCTGCTGAAGCAACAAGCTGTCACACTTATAGATGTACGAGAACCAGCTGAATATGCTCTAGAGCATATTCCCGGAGCAACCCTGATTTCCCTATCCAAATTTGATCCGCGCAAAGTTCCTCAAGATCCAGACACAAAAGTGATTTTCTACTGTCGTTCCGGGAATCGTTCAACAATGGCTGCTCAAAAGCTATTTGATGCGGGTTTTACCACTGTTACCCATCTAGAAGGAGGTATAAGCGCTTGGAAACAAGCCGGTTATGCTACCACAATTAACAAAAATACCCCTATTAGTTTAATGCGACAAGTGCAAATTGTTGCTGGTTCCTTAGTATTAATCGGCACATTATTAGGAACATTTGTTTCTCCCTGGTTCCTGATTCTCAGTGGTTTTATAGGAGCAGGATTAATGTTTTCGGGAATTACAGATAGCTGTATGTTAGGGATGTTACTAGCAAAACTCCCTTATAATCAACGGAGCAGTGTATGACGCTGTGGATTGTTGGGCATTTACTGGCTGCTTGTATTGGGGTGAGCTTGGGTTTGATTGGTGGTGGGGGTTCAGTGTTAGCGCTGCCAATTCTAGTTTACGTTATGGGTATACCTCCCAAATCTGCGATCGCCATGACTTTGGTAATTGTCGGTACCGTTAGCTTATTGGGGGTGATTCCCCACTGGCGAGCCAAAAATGTTAATTTCAAGACAGCATTTATTTTTGGTTCGGCAACGACAGTGGGGGCATTTGTGGGAGCGAAAATTGCTACTCTCCCAGTAGTTACTGAAGCTTTCCAAATGATGCTCTTTGCAATCATGATGTTGCTGGCTGCGGTGTTGATGATTCGGCGTAGTTCTAAACCTGTAACAGCAGATAACAAACTGGCATTTTATCCGCCACCCATCTGTAAGTATTGTTGGTTGTGGTTAATTAGTGAAGGCTTGGGTGTGGGAGTGCTGACTGGTTTGGTTGGTGTTGGTGGTGGATTTGCCATCGTCCCAGCTTTGGTATTGCTAGGAAATGTACCCATGAAACAGGCCATTGGCACATCCTTGTTAATCATTGTATTTAATTCAGTTGCAGGTTTTTTGGGCTACTTGGGACATGTTTCTTTTAATTGGAATTTGATGTTGTCTTTCATTGTGGCTGCTAGTGTAGGAACAATTTTTGGTGCGTACTTAGCTGAATTTGTTCCAGCTAATAGACTTCAGAAAACTTTTGGTTATTTTTTGCTTGCAGTTGCGGCTTTAGTTTTAGTGCAGAATCGTCAGCATCCGCGATCGCCCCAGGTAGATAATCATCGCAACGCCCGAATAATCTACAGTCAAACTCCTCTAACACAGAAACTCAACCCAACAAGGAAAATCTGCTGAGGATTATCTTTACCATAACTATTTAGAAAAACGAATAATCACAGGGGAATATTAGGCAATGCAAGTCCGACATTTTTCAACTGTAATTTTATTATTTTTTTGTGTATTTATTTATGCATTTTTTGGTATTTATGACACATCAGCTTTAGCATCCCCCTTGTCACAAACCCAGAAAATAGCAGTGGTATCTACTTCCGATGTCAATCTTAAAACAGCAGTGGATAGTTATCTCAAATCTATCCCTGGAGATTATTACGCGGTAGGGAAAGTGGAAAATTTGAAACAGTTGCTCAAACAAGATAATGTTTTTTTGGTAGATGTCAGAGAGCCTTCTGAGTACGTATTGGGTCATATTGGTGATGCTATCAATGTTCCCCTACGGACATTGGCTCAAAACCTCCACAAGATTCCTAAAAAACAGCCTGTAGTAGTTTACTGTTCTGCTGGTTATCGTTCCGCAATGGCTGTTATGTCTTTACAATTGTTAGGCTATGAAAATGTGCGAGGTTTCCCACCTAGTATGAATGGCTGGAAGACAGCAAGTCAAAATAATTCCTAATACTCGCTATACGGGAAATACAAAAACTAGTAAGGGCGAACGGCTTGCCCTACGGTGAGGCAAAGCCTACGCCCTGACATGATTTTATGAGTTTCTCCCTCTTAGATATTTTTTCAGTAAAAAATATTTATCTTGTTAATGAAGGTAGTGGTAATAATGACGGTATCGTAATAATTAGAGCGAGTAAGCTATTGGGCTAATTGCACGTTGAACCCCACTTGCTGCATTTGGGGTAACCCCTACGTACCCGTCGGTGACTCCTGTTGAGGGTTAACTAGTCAACCGCGAACATCAAAAGATGTGCAAGTTAAATGCGTGAAAGCTTAGCAATAGCTTCAGTGAATATCTTATACTTAGGAACCTATTTAAATACTGATAATTTTCAGAACACAATGAGACTTATAGATTTTTCCCGATCCAAGTATTTTTCCGGTTGTATATTAATACTAAGCTAAAGGAAATCTGTAATTTTACTAAATGTTTAACTTTTTATAACCGTGGAAGAATTGCTAGACGCTGTAGAAAAAATTCTCCAAAACAGGCCTCTCGATTCCATTCAGTGGTTTGTGCTTTATCAATCGTGGTTAGGTAAAACTTACGATGAGATGGCACAGGGAACAGGTTATGGTAGCAACTACATCAAGCAAATTGGCTCTCAGTTGTGGCAAGACTTGTCCCAAGCTGCTGGAGAAAGAATAACAAAAAAAAATCTACATCTAGTCTTAAGCAAATACTTACAAGGGATAACTGAACAGCAAAATCAACCACAAGAACAACAGCCGGACACAAAATTCAGATTCACAAGGTTTTATCCAAACTTATTTTCACCCGGCAAGATGGAATTTCCCAGTGGCCCTTTGCCGATAAATTCTAGTTTATACATTAATCGTCCGCCATTAGAAGAACTGATTTGTAGTGAATTGATACAACCTGGTTGCTTAATCCGAATTAAAGCACCCAAAAAAATGGGCAAAAGTTCCTTGCTCAACCGAATGATTGCTTATGCTAAAGAGCAAAATTATCAAGTCGTCTATTTGGATTTTCAAGAAGCAGACGAAGAAGTTTTTGTTTCTCTGGATAAATTTTTGCGTTGGTTTTGTATTTATGTCACTAGGCAGTTAAATCTCTTTCCCTGTCTAGATGATTTTTGGGATATAGAAATGGGCAGCAAAGTCAGCTGCAAAATTTATTTTGAAGCTTATTTATTACAATATATTGCTGAAAATCCTGTAGTTTTGGCTTTGAATGAAGTGCAGCGAGTTTTTGAACATCCAAATATCGCCCAAGATTTTTTACCAATGCTGCGATTTTGGCACGAACAAGCAAAGCAAGATTGCATTTGGCAAAAATTACGAATGGTGGTAGTTCACACCACAGAAATTTACGTTCCTCTGAAACTCAATCAATCACCTTTTAATGTAGGAATAACAATAACTCTGCCACCATTTACCCCCAAACAAGTACAGGATTTAGCATTGCGTTACGGGCTAGAATGGGCAGTGTCTCCCGAAGGAGAAAAACGCCTGGAATCTCTACAAGCAATGGTGGGGGGACATCCTTATTTGGTGAGCCTTGCACTATATCATTTATCAAGGCAAGAAATCACCTTAGAAAGGTTATTAGAAACAGCATCAACACCGATGGGAATTTACACCCAGCATTTGCGAGAACTGTTGAATTTGCTGCAAAAAGAACCAGAATTAATGCCTGCAATGCAACAGGTAATCACCAGCAACGAGAAAGTAGAATTAGATGCGATCGCTGCCTATAAACTAGAAAGCATGGGTTTAGTGCAACTCAACGGCAATCAAGCTTGTGTAATGTGTGAATTGTATCGTCTTTACTTTAGTCAACAGTTGGTAAAACTTTGAGACTAAAAGAGTAAAATTATTTGTGTAGTTAGGCAAGAGATAATAGGCAATATGGTTATGGAATATTAACCCGCATTCTGGAGTTACTAACAGTGCAGGACATTGCCGACTGTAACAATATCCTATTTTTAGGGTAAGGGTAAATAAATTATTCTGTTTTGATATTCATCGTCTTCTGAAGCCAAAGCAAGTATTATAAGTTCTTCTATATTTTCACCAATACTTAAATTTGGATTGAGGATAAAAATTCCTGGTACGTGACGATTAACAGCAATATGGTCGGCTATTTGATTGTAATATCAGGTTCTCGCAGCCTAATTTGATTTGGATATATGGGATTGACATTTTCATCAATCAGATATTGCAGTGTCATCCTTGCTGTGTAGCTTGTCTTTCAATTCGGAGTTGCCGCAGTTTTTCAGAGACTGGTGGAGGATCAAGTCTCTGTTGCTCTCTCATTCTATGACCGTGTTCTATCCAGTTTTTCATGTAAGCGCTGACAGTTTCTTTATTTTGCAGATAATAAAGAATTGTTGCATATACTTGCTCTAAAGATATTGTTTGATAAATTTGGGCAATTTCTTCTGGAGAACGTCCACAATCAATGTATTCATAAAGAATTGTTTCAATCCCAATTCTTGAGTCTTTGAGTCTAATGTCTTCAGAAGACAGGAAGTTGAAATACTCTGTGATTTGTTTGGTAGGCATAGATTGACCTATACTCATTTGTTTATATATCGTAATTTTTTTGTGAAAGCGATCGCAATACATTCATCGCCTCTTACTTTACGAAATTCCTTTGTGCTAAACTGTAGTCAATATCAAATCTCATCACAAATCAAACGAGATATCAAAAATGAAGTAGCACCAACCAGCTGTTGCGCCGAAGCAACAAATGTCAACGAAAAATAAACGCAATTAGTTTGACAGGGTTACTTCACACAGTCATGTACTAGCAATATTGTCATTACTCGTATCTCTATCAGACCGTTTGGTAACGGCTGAGTTTGTTTTGTGCCTAATCTACCCAAAATCGTTACGAACACGCGGGTGGAGGTTTGCGAATTGAGGTTTGAAAAGAATGCAGAAAAAATCAATATTATTAGCTGAAAATTTAAGTTATGAACTCAGCTTGGACAAAACTTTGTTTGAAAAAGTTCAAGTGAGTATTGAAGCTGGAAGTCGCATCGCTTTAGTAGGTAAAAATGGTGTAGGAAAATCAACTCTCCTCAAGATTCTTGCAGGTCAAATTACACCCAGCACAGGTTCAGTTTGGCGTCATGGTGTTGTTTATTATTTGCCCCAAATCAGCACTCTGAGAGAAGAAATTAAATCAGATACAGTACTGAATTTTTTGGTTTCTTTCTCCGATGAATGGTGGCAGATTGAGGAAATTTTGCAAACAAAATTCACTACAAATCTTGACCTTTATCTGCCAATTGAAAATTTGAGTGGTGGAGAATTAACAAAACTATTTTTAGCCATTGGTTTGCTTCAAAAACCAAACTTGTTGTTGCTGGATGAGCCAACGAATCACATGGATTTACAAGCCTTAGAAACCTTAAAAATATTTCTTTTAAATTTTACTGGTGCTTATGTAATTGTCTCCCACAAGCCTTTTTTTCTAGACCAAGTGACAAATATTACTTGGGAACTAACACCTGTTGGTTTGAAAGTGTATGGTGGTAATTTCTCTGATTATCGAGAACAGAAAAAAATTGAGTTAGAAGCAGCATTACGATCGCACGAAATTGCTAGGAAGGAATTCAAGCGCGTCCAGGCTACGGCGATGCAAGAACAACAGCGTGCAGCCCAAGCTCAGCGCAATGGTCGTGCGAAGTTTATCAATGGTAGCATCGACAGAATGGCAGCCGGATTGATTAAAACTAAAGCCGAAACATCAGCCGGAAATGCGAAAAAGAAACATGAAGCAGCAGTAGCAAAAGCTAATCAAAAAGTTGCAGATACAAAGGTGAAAATAACAAAAGTTACAAGTATCCAGCTAGAAGAAAAAAGCCAAAAGCGCAAAAATTTAATTGATATTCAAGGTGCAAATCTAAGGGTATCAGAACGGATACTTTTACACAACATTCAGTTGCATGTTGCTTCTGGCGATCGCGTTGCCATTGTTGGTGCCAATGGTTCCGGTAAATCGAGTTTGGTGAAGGCAATTTTGGGAAGCAAAAATCAAACAGCAGTTTTGGAATCAGGCGAAGTTTTACTTGCACCAATCATGAAAGCTATGTATCTCGATCAAACCTATGAATTGGTAAATCGCCAATACACAATTCTGGAAAATATGCAAGCAGCTAATCCCAATCTCAGCTATCAGCTTTTACGGCAACAACTGGGACATTTTCTATTTAAATACGATGAGGTTAATAAAAGCGCGTCTGTACTCAGTGGTGGTGAGTTGGCAAGATTGGCGATCGCTATGATTAGTATCTCTGAAATTGACCTACTAATCCTCGACGAACCAACAAACAACTTAGATATTGAAACCGTTGAACAAATGGTAGTAGGTATCAATGATTATCAAGGAGCTATTTGGGTAATTTCCCATGATTTAGATTTTCTCAGTCGGATTAGTATTACTCAAAGTTTCAAATTGAAAGAACAAGTTTTACAAATGACAACCCATCTGCCCAGTACACCTGAGGAGTATTATCGAGAGTTACTGACATCTCACTAACAGTGATATTTTTGTTCTTGAGTCTTTTCTAATACCTGTCATTACCTTTCAAATTTAGTAATTGCCGCTGGCTTTGGTATTGCTTGCAACTTTTATCTTCGGATTGCACTGACACTTGTCTGTCAGCTGCAACTTAAATATCAAGCTCTACAACAGAAGCCGCAAAGCATACAGGCAAGTTATAATTCTTTTGCGGATGAACGTAACAAAAATTTATGAGTAACCCCCTTGTACAAGCCTTTTTTGTAGGCAGAGCGGTAGCTGAAGTCGTTAACGAGCGTTTAGAGGTCGCCTTGACCGATGCTTTGAGCGAACTGGGCAAATTTGATGCTGAAGCTAGAGAGCAGTTGCGCCAGTTTACAGAAGAAGTTCTAGAGCGAGCAAATCGAGCCGCTGAAGCCGCTAATACCGGCCAAGCTAGCACAAGCACTAGGCAACCTGGTTCCGAGCCAGTAGACGTGCAAGCAGAAATTGATGAATTGCGAGCCGAAATTGCCCTATTGCGAACAGAACTACAACATCATCGCAGAACTTCTGCATAAATTTGGTCATTGGTCATTGGTCATTAGTCGTTTGACAAAGCGCAAAGTCTGAGCCAAGGCTTCCTTGGATCGGAACTTTGTAAGAGAGGACAAATGACAAAACAAATATAAAAAACAGTTTAGGAATCAGAGTGTCTTTTCTTGCAAATAATATTGGTTGCAAACCAACGGTAAATGGAGCATATGGAACAAGGTTATTCAGATAAGGCATACCGTTGGAATCGGGAAAAATACTCTAGCAGACGGCGTTTTGTGGACATTTGGTCTTTCGTCTTGACCTTATTGTTCAAACTTTGGCTGTACAACAAATCTTGGAGTTATCCAGGTGGTGTGACTGAAATCAAGCAAACCGCAAGACGCAAAACCCAAGCGGTTTGGATTCGTAATACTCTGCTGGACTTAGGCCCAACGTTTATCAAAGTTGGGCAATTGTTTTCTACTCGTGCTGATATATTCCCTGTTGAATATGTAGAAGAACTAGCAAAGTTACAAGACAAAGTACCAGCATTTAGCTATGAACAAGTAGAATCGATTATTGAGCAAGAATTAGGCAGGAAAATTCCTGAACTCTTCCAAAATTTTGAACCTATACCTTTAGCTGCTGCTAGCTTGGGACAAGTACACAAAGCTGTGTTGCATAGTGGCGAAGCAGTAGTAGTGAAAGTGCAACGTCCGGGATTAAAAAAGTTATTTGAAATAGATTTACAAATTCTTAAAGGAATTACCCGCTACTTTCAAAACCATCCCAAATGGGGAAAAGGACGAGATTGGCTGGGTATTTATGAAGAATGTTGTCGCATTCTGTGGGAAGAAATTGATTATCTCAATGAAGGTCGTAATGCTGATACTTTTCGGCGTAACTTTCGTGGCTACGATTGGGTAAAAGTGCCAAAAGTTTACTGGCGTTACACCACTTCCCGCGTGCTGACCTTGGAATATGTTCCGGGAATAAAAATCAGCCAATACGAAGCTTTGGAAGCAGCAGGTTTAGATAGAAAAACCATCGCTCGTCAAGGCGCTCAAGCGTATTTGCTACAGTTACTCAATAATGGCTTTTTTCATGCCGATCCCCACCCAGGCAATATTGCTATCAGTCCCGATGGCTCTTTAATATTCTACGACTTTGGGATGATGGGGCAAATCAAGTCCAACATCCGTGAAGGACTGATGGAAACATTGTTTGGTATTGCCCAAAAAGATGGCGAACGCGTAGTCCGATCTCTCATCGATTTAGGTGCGATCGCCCCAGTAGATGACATGGGGCCAGTGCGGCGTTCTGTCCAATATATGTTGGACAATTTCATGGATAAGCCCTTTGAAAATCAATCTGTGGCCGCAATTAGTGATGATCTTTACGAAATAGCTTATAATCAACCATTTAGATTTCCAGCAACTTTCACTTTTGTGATGCGAGCGTTTTCCACCCTAGAGGGGGTAGGCAAGGGCTTAGATCCAGAGTTTAACTTTATGGAAGTTGCCAAACCATATGCAATGCAGCTTATGACCGATATGAATGGTTCTGAGGGTAATAGCTTTCTTAACGAATTGAGTCGTCAAGCAGCTCAAGTAAGTAGTACTGCGTTGGGTTTACCACGTAGACTAGAGGACACTCTAGAAAAGTTAGAACGGGGAGACATGCGCCTGCGCGTTCGGTCTATAGAAACTGAACGTTTGCTGCGACGGCAGAGTAATATTCAGCTTTCCATGAGCTATGCTCTGTTAATTAGTGGTTTCACCCTTTCAGCTACTATTTTAGTAGTGAAGAATTTTGTATGGCTGGCACTGCTGCCTACTTTAATCGCAGCAGGAATTTCAGTGGTTTTGATCAGACTGCTTCTGCGCCTCGACCGTTATGACCGTATGTATTAATTGTTGAAAAAATTTATGAAAATTAATTTCACGGGTCTTAGCGATCCGGGACTTATTCGTTCTAATAATCAAGATGCTTACTATATCGACCCACAAGGACGATTTTTTGTTGTAGCTGATGGTATGGGTGGTCATGCGGGAGGAGAAGAAGCAAGTCGCATTGCCACTAAAGAAATTCAAGCGTATTTGCTGGCCAATTGGGAATCTCCAAAGTCTTCTCAAGAATTGCTAGAGCAAGCTTTGTGGGATGCCAATCAAGCCATTTTGCAAGATCAGCACAATCATCCCGAACGTGCCGATATGGGTACAACGGTTGTAGCAGTAATTTTTCGCTCTCCAGAACCGCCTTGGTGCGCTCATGTTGGCGATTCCCGCCTGTATCGCTTCCGACAATCGCAATTAGAACAGATCACGGAAGACCACACTTGGGTAGCACGAGCAATCAAAATCGGTGACATCACCCAAGACGAAGCTCGATTACATCCTTTTCGTCATGTATTATCCCGCTGTTTAGGACGGGAAGACCTACATCAGGTTGACGTGCAACCACTGGATGTAAGAACTGGCGATCGCTTACTCTTATGTAGCGATGGTCTCACAGAAGAACTTGTCGAACAAAAGATTGCTAGCTGTCTCCAAGAAACCCCTTGGCTAGATAAAGCCGCCATCTCTTTAGTTGAGGCTGCTAAGGAGCAAGGAGGGCACGATAACATTACCGTTGTTCTCGTCTCACTGGAAGAAAATAATTCTCAATGATTGGGCAAACAGGGCATTGGGCATTGGGCATTGAAAAATAAAAAGGCATTGGTATTCTTTTCTTTTTACTTTTGCGTTTTACCTTTTGACTTCCTCTTTTCTCACCCTACGGGTTCGCGCTAGCGTCTCCCAAAGAGAAGCTAAAGCCACATCCTCGTCATCTCCCCATGCCCCATGCCCCATGCCCTATGCCCTATGCCCCACGCTCAACAATCAATGACAAATCCGGTAAATATACCCATCAATTTGTTCAGCCTGAGCATTTTTGCTTTTGACAATTTGATACTAATACTTTTAGCCTCCAAAGTTACCTTAGGAGGCTAAATTTCTATAAATTAGTAAATTGACATCTTGCACGTAATAAGGTAAAGCGACTATAATTCACGCTTATTACCATTTATTCCCCAGCCTCCTCCAACTCCCCAGCTTGGAAAGTTTTTCCATATATAGAGAGACGCCATCTGACGTTTTTCTCAACTAGGAAAACTATCTATTCCCAAGAAAAAGGGAGTAACAAAGGCAAATTCACCTTCTTAGGACAAACTAGAGCATATTTTCTGGAATATGACTCGGCCGACTTGGGTGGTATATCAGTGGGATTAGGTGCAAGATATCAGAACAGAAAAATTCCACACTTAGGATGTGGGCAATCTGTCAAACACTTGTTATCTTTCTTAATACGGAGGAACAAATGCGGGACAGATACAAGTCCAAGTATTATCCCATTTGGACTTCTGTGAACGATATCACCATTTACGCGTTGTTTTTTCGGAGTAACTTATGAACGAACCAATGAAATTATCCTTAGAACAGCAATTCAGTATCTGCTCATTTGCAACTCAAGTACAGCATATGAGCCACGAACAGGCTAAAGACTTTTTAGTCAAGCTGTACGAACAAATGGTAGTGCGGGAAGCAACTTATCAAGAACTTCTCAAGCATCAGTGGGGCTTAGATTCCGGTTCCACTATGGCATAGAGTCGTTCTGATGTCGCAGTGGGCGACCTCCTTCTCTTGCTTGGTTCCCACAGAGGAAAAGAGCTGGGGATGCCGGGGCGTCAACTCCGATGAAAAACTCTACAAAGCTACAAAAAAGTCAAACTTTGGAAGTTAATTAACGGATGATGTCAAGCTTTCTGAGGAAGACTGCTAAATTCTAAAGCTAACTTGAGATTTGATTTCAAATCTAATGTGTACTTTAGTCAGACTTAGATTTTTGTATCTTAGTGTTGTGTTAAATTATACCTGCGTAAATTTGTACTAAATTAGACCATGTACACAAAAATATCTACATAAAAATTAGAGTGACTAACTTTAGCCAGCTAGCACTTTCACTATTTATACATATAACTAGAAGTTAGAACATTATATATATTTTTTTTATAAAAATTTACAATTTTTCATTGGATACTCTTTTTTACACAGTTTATTCTTAGTTGGAAAGATCGTATGGAGAGTCTGTATCAATACTTTCAAGTTTTGCCAGGATTTGAGGCTTAATCTTTTCATATTCGCTTTTGAGTAAGTTTTTACTAATTTGCGGGTCAGCAGAAGACATGAAGGTATTGCTGATTTTGACCCACTCTTGCAGTCGTTGACGTTGGGCAGAGGCGACACTGGAAAGTAAGATATGAGTACAACGGTTGGGC
Source organism: Nostoc sp. 2RC (assembly GCF_014222165.1). Classification (NCBI taxonomy): domain Bacteria; kingdom Bacillati; phylum Cyanobacteriota; class Cyanophyceae; order Nostocales; family Nostocaceae; genus Nostoc; species Nostoc sp. 2RC. The sequence continues at coordinate 25,038 of NZ_JACKZU010000022.1, read as the reverse complement.
ATTTCTCGTGCGAAAAATAACAGGCGGTAGTAACCTGTTTGGTGTAGCAAGCGGGCTATTTCTTGACCAAGACTGGTTTTGAGGTCTAAATAGTAATGTAACCATTTAGCACCGTGTTTGCGGTTGTAAATGACGGTAATCCACAACAGCATTGGATGGGGAACCGAGATGAAAAGAAATTGATTGTAGCGGGTACAAACTAAGCGTTTTTGAATTTCCATTTGGGGTAGCATTACCCACAATGCTGGTAAGACCTCACCATTGATATGTACGGGTTGGGGAAAGACAATATCAGCAATGGGTTTATTTTGAGGCCAGGAAATGGTCTTAGCAATTTCATCATTTGACGAGGATATCCGCAAATCGACTTTCGTTTTTTGCTCAACCTCAGCATTAAGTGTCAATGTAGCAGGAACTAGGGCGTAATTATTCTGTTTAATTTTGCGTGTGTGGTCTGGTTGTTCTACGGTTGCTAAAACTTTCAATATTTCGCTGATGCTTTGGGGGCGATCGCGTGGTACTTTAGCTAGACAACTCATCACCAAATCTTCTATTTCTTTTGGTAATTCTAACCCCGGCGAAACCTCAGTAAAAGAACGCGGTTTTTGATAATGATGTGTTTTATACCATGCTCCAAAAGAATGAGTCGGTGCTACCAACGGCATTTTACCAGTGAGCATCTCAAACATCATTACGCCCAAACTATAAATATCAGAACGGTTGTCTAATTCCTTACCTTCCATCTGTTCAGGAGAAGAATAAGCCAACGTTCCTAAATAAAATTTTGTATGGTCGCTGTCTGACTGTAATAACTTGGCAATACCAAAATCTAAAACTTTGACCAATTCTCCAAAACTCGGATCTTGAATCACCAGCATATTGCTTGGCTTGACATCACGGTGGATAATTGGGCAAATTGTACCGTCAACTGGAATACCATCATGAGCGCACTGTAAACCCAAGCTCAGTTGACGCGCCATACTTAGAAATCTAGGCAAAGGAAGGCGTTGCTTGCGGATAATGTTGTTTAAGCTTTGCCCTTGTAGGTATTCCATAACGTAGAACGGAATATTATTGTCATCTACGCCATAGTCCATCACTCTGACTATATGGATACTTTTTTGCCCAAGTAAAGCACAAGTTTTCGCTTCTCGCTCAAAGCGGTCTTGCAGCCGCATCTTTTCATTTTGAATTGATAAAGCGAGGAACTTCACAGCAACAGGTACACCACCCAACAAAATATCCTTAGCGCGATAAACTCGACCCATCGCTCCAGTACCTATTAACTCCTGAAGTTGGTAGCGTTTGCTGAGTAAGCGACCAATGTTAGGGTCTGACATAGAAAATTTGACTCTAAAAGCAAATTGTAAGTATTTAGCTTGATATTGAGTTTTAAATCATACATCATAATTACTGTAATTAGAATAGAGAATTCAGGATTCAAGCAGCTTTCATTTCTAGCTAGCAAACTTAAATTCTCCACTTGACTCAGTTACTAACCTCTGTAAGCTGTTTTGCATTTAACTTGCACATTTACTCATCCCTGACTGTTGACAGTTAACAGTTAACAACCAACACGAGTAGTTATGCTTTTTTGTGGATTAGCTTTTTTCCGTCTTGTAAAACAATCTGGAAGTTGGCAACAAATACAGTTACTACAATTAGTGCAACATGCTAGACCAAATAAGCAAAAAAGGTAAATGTATACTGATTTGATTATGATGTAGTCTTAGTTTGCCCAATTTTGACTAAATAAATAACAGCTCTGCTTTTATAGCAAGGGACTGGATACTGGTGACTAGGGACTGGGTAAAAGTCTTTGTCTTAAAAAGTAACGCTACGCACAGTCGCTGTAAACGTACCCCTACTGTTAAGCAAGCTACGCGTAGTGTCTCTAAAAGTTACTGTATCGTTGGTGTTACCTTCTTTTGAAATAGAAAGGCTTTACGCTGCCCTAACAGATGCCTACAGTAACCCCTACCCTCCGGTAACGGTTTTACCGAAGGGTGTAGGGCAAAAGCAGCCACTCCGACTTTTTGCTTTGTGTCTAAATTTTATTATTAGTTAATGTACTAACCACCTTGTAAATAATTGATAAATTTTAGAGGCTTAATTGGTAGTTTTTCTTTTTTTCTGTGTGTTATAAGACATGTGAAAAACTGATTTATCTCTGGTCATCAGGTATTGAACTCGACGCTCAATGATATTATTAATTCGCGAAATAAAATAAGAAAAAAATTCAGGATTTTTGGTCATTTGTGTCAATGCTGTTAACCATTTTCCTTGTTTGAGAGGCTCTACAACTTGAAAGTAAGCTAGATTTTTTTTATACACTGCTAGACTGTGAGACAAGGCACTCATTAAAGCCGTATTTTTTTTCACAGCTTCTTGTTGCATGAAGGAATTAGTGGCTTTGCAGCTTTGATTTAAACGTGGTAATCGGCTTTGATGTACAAGGGAGCCGGGACGTGAGCGGTAAAAATAATAGGGTTTTGGCTCAAGAAAAAAGCGAGCACCTTTGATTAGGCATTTCATATCAAGCCAATAATCTTGCCCCATCCTGATATCTTCATCGTACTCAATACCATGTTGAAGTAGAAATTCTCGCTTAAATAAAGGCTTACTTAAACCAAGATGCAAGCCTGGTTGTCCAAAAATATCAGTTTCTACAAAATAAACGATATCAACTTGAAAAATTTTCTCTATAACTTCTCCACTTTCTTGAATCAATGTACTCCAAGGAGATGTTTCACCATCATTAATCAAATAAATATCGTCTGCAATCATATCTGCATTTTTTTCATCTGCCAAAGATACAAGCTTTTCTAATCTTTCAGGAGCATACCAATCATCTGAATCCAAGACAGCAATCCATTCTCCTTGGGCTGCTCTGAGGGCACGATTACGTGCAGCAGCAGCCCCAACATTTTGTTGATTAACTATCACTTTGAGACGTTTGTCAATAAAACTTTTAGCGATTTCTACAGTTTTATCGCTTGAAGCATCATCGACTACAATCACTTCAATGTCATGGAGTGTTTGCTCTAGGGCTGACTTGATTGCTTCCCCAATATAAGCCTCAGTATTGTAAGCAGGAATAATGACAGATACTTTGGGATTCACGAATATCGATCTCCTAACTATACCATTACCTAAAAATACTAAATTCCAGATGTTAACTAAATTATTTCTTTTTTAGTATGCACGTTTCAATATACTAATGAAATTAGATGTCAATTTTTCACGTCAAGCCTAGAATTTTGGACATTTATAGCCACTATAGTATTGTGAGTACTAGAGTATCTGGCGTTCTAGGCTAGCTTCCATTGTGTTAGTTAAAAAATGACCAGTCAAGATGCCGCTACTTAGGTAGTATGTATCTTCAGAAATCCTGTGTAGGGTTTCAAAGCCACTACGACGCTGACGATCGCCTAACACCCAGTAACGCTGCACAATAGTATCCAAACCAATCCAACCCTCGCCTTCAACCTGACCTAAGATATTATGTTGGAGCAAAAAAGTATACTGGCGTTCTCCCTCATGCAAGCGTCCCTTGTATTGTAGAGAAATTTCCGAGCGATCGCTGCCTGGGAATATCAGCTTTGTGGCCATAGTAAACCAGTTATCTCGATTCCAAGCTACCAAGGTCATACCCTTGACATTGATTGGCATACCATTACGTTCTAGCCAATTCCCTTGTATTGTCCAGCGTCCTGATTCCAATAAAAAAGTATGAGCCACCTTTTATATTTCCTGTCGCGATGGAGTGCCGCCAAGACTACAGTTATAGAAGTGTTGAATGGGGCATTGGGCATGGGGGAGCCACTGCGGTCTTGGGGTCTCCCCAATTGGAGCAAGTGGCGTCATTGGGCATTGGGCATTGGACAGTGAACAGTCAACTGATAACTGTCATCTCCCTTGTCTACCTTGTCTTTGAATCTCACCTTTTCCCCACACTCCCTACTCCCTACTCAGTATTGATGAATTTCCCCTAAAAGAACTTCACCAGGTGCCCCGGTGGCAGTAGGCAGGTTGCCAGGAATACCCAAATTTCGCCAGTAAGCTAAAACTGCAAAAGCGATCGCTTCTTTAAAATCTGCACTTAAGCCGACTTCATCTGTAGTTAAGACTGGTACTGATGCTAATAATAACTGTAATCTTTGCTTCAAATAAAGATTACGACTACCACCACCGCATAACAGTACTCGTTGTGGCATTTCTGGTAAAAAAGTCTGGTAACTATGAACAATTGAAGCAGCTGTTAGTTCTGTGAGAGTTGCCAATATGTCAGCAGCATTGAGTTGATAGGCTTGGGCATCTTTGAAACACTGTTCTAAATATGTCAAACCGAATAACTCTCGACCAGTAGATTTAGGCGGTGGTAGATGAAAATATTCTTGTTTGAGCCATTGGTCTACCAATGGATAGCAAGGAGTACCACTGGCTGCCCAATTGCCATTTTCGTCGTAAGTTTTAGCACCAGCACTTAAATGCTGCACCGCCAAATCCAACAGGCTATTTCCAGGGCCAGTATCCCAACCACGAATTTTTGAGAGCCAGTCGCCATGCCGAGACGGAATATAAGCAACATTACCAATACCACCAATGTTTTGAATACAACGTCCTTCTTCGGGATGGCTGAGTAAATAGGCATCCACTCTAGGAACTAGAGGCGCACCATGACCACCAATGGCGATATCAGCAGCACGGAAATTACTCACAGTTGTAATGCCTGTGAGATGGGCAATTAAGGCACCGCGCCCTAGTTGGAGGCTGTAGCCTAGTGGGGAGTGGGGAGTGGGGAGTGGAAAATAGGAAGTATTTTGTTTTGCCATTTCCCATTTCCCAACTGGTCGATGATAAACGGTCTGACCGTGGGAGCCAATCAAATGAGCCGCCTGGTGACCATTTTGAATGTTTTGGGCAGCTTGAGCAAAGGTAAAGGCGATGGCATCATCTATGAGAGCTAATTCTGCCATTGATATGGCTGCACCTGCACAAAGGGCTAATATTCTTTCTCTCAGTTCAGCCGGATAGGGGTATGTTTCTCCGGCTAGCAACTCAATTTTGAGATCTAATTCTTCGCCGGAAATCTCTACCAAGGCTGCGTCTATGCCATCTACAGATGTGCCACTAATTAAACCAATAACACGAGTAGAGATAGTAGCTTTTTCATTCGGATGCATTGACAAATTTTTTATTTTAGATTACGAACGGTAGTTTAACAGTTATAGCAACAGCCAAGGTGGTTAGGACATTAACAGACTTTTGACCCAGCCACCAGTCCCTTGCTATGAGAGTTATTAGTGTTCAGTCCACCGAGGACTTCCAAGTAAAAAAATATTCCATAGGAGATTCTTGACTGCTGAGTGTCAACGGTCAACAGTCAACAGTCAACGACATGAACCAGAATAATTTATTTTTTGGAGTTCCCTTAATAGCATCTCCAAAAAATGTGCAATTTTTATGTAAAACAACTTGTCAGGACTTGATGTTGATTTCAAGATTTTACTTGCTATTCATCTGCTGGTTAATTTTTATGGAAAAGCGGCGGGCTTCATGGGGAGAAGTCGATATGATGGAAAAGTAGATAAAACTTAAAAAATATTTATCAAATGCTGATTCAATCATCTGGCTTGTCCAAGGTAAAAGATTCAGTCACAGAAAAAATCTTTTTGGGCAATCAACCAAATGCTGAGTTAATAGCAATCCTCGCAGTTTACTTCGTCCAAGGAATTTTAGGGCTATCGCGTTTAGCTGTGAGCTTTTTCCTCAAAGATGAATTGCTATTAAGTCCAGTCCAAGTGTCGGCTTTATTGGGAGCTGCCTTTTTACCTTGGATGATTAAGCCGGTGTTTGGTTTTATCTCTGATGGCTTGCCGATATTTGGCTATCGTCGGCGTCCTTATTTAATTTTATCGGGGATACTGGGGACTGTTTCCTGGGTAAGTATGGCAACCATAGTTCATACTAGCTGGGCAGCTGCCATCGCCATCGGTCTGAGTTCTCTCTCCGTTGCTATGAGTGATGTCATAGTTGACTCATTGGTTGTGGAACGAGCTAGAGGCGAGTCACAAGCCAAAGCAGGTTCACTACAATCACTGTGTTGGGGTAGTTCTGCCATCGGAAGTTTGATAACAGCATACTTGAGTGGTTTTCTACTGCAATACTTTAGTACCCATACTCTGTTTTGGATCGTTGCCTTATTTCCTTTGATTGTTTCAGCAGCAGCTTGGTTGATTGCTGAGTCTCCCATTAACAAAGAAGGTAAAGATAGCGATCGCACTAACATCCCACCAATCAAACATCAACTTGCACAGCTACGCCAAGTCATCAGCCAAAAAAACATTTGGCTACCAACAGCATTTATCTTCATTTGGCAAGCTACCCCAAGTGCTGATTCAGCCTTTTTCTACTTCACCACCAACGAATTACACTTTGAACCAGAATTCTTGGGACGGGTGCATTTGGTGACAAGTTTTGCTTCTTTGGCTGGTGTTTGGATTTTTCAACGTTTTCTCAAAAGCATTCCTTTTCGTGTAGTTTTTGCTTGGAGTGCTGTTTTTTCCTCAATTTTAGGGATGACAATGATTTTATTAATCACTCACACTAATCGGTTGTTGGGTATAGATGACCACTGGTTTAGTTTGGGTGATAGCCTTATTCTCTCTGTGATGGGGAAAATTGCCTTTATGCAAGTGATGGTGCTAGCAGCAAGGGTCTGTCCTGATGGGGTAGAAGCAACATTATTTGCCTTGATAATGTCAATTTTCAATTTAGGAGGAACCGTTTCCCACGCACTTGGGGCATTAATCACCCATTGGTTGGGAATCACAGCCACAAACTTCGATTTGCTTTGGCTGTTGGTATTAATTACTAATCTCAGCCGCCTCTTACCTCTACCATTTATCGGCTGGTTACCTACTGCTGAAGAGAAAATTCAGACATCAAAAGATGAGCAACAACCATTTTTGCCCGATTTAATGTCTGATTTAGTAGTCCGAAAACCAGAGTCAGGAGTAATTGAGTAAGGGCTTTCAAGTAAAAAATATTGTTTGCTGTTGACTGTTGACAGTTAACCGTCAACAGTCAACAAGTTCAACCACAATAATTGATTTTTTAGAGTTTCCTAGTGTTTTATTTATACACGAAAAAGCACTTGAGAGTTTTGCTCACCCAAGCGCTTCCCCGTATAACTTTGTACCAACTCACTAGTTTGATGCAACATCTGTAATCTACAGTACTCCCTCAGGAAGGAGCATTGCAGGGATAACTTGTGACAAACATGTTGTGAAATGGTATCACTCCTTGCACTAATTAAGAATATCCCTTCTGCCATCGAACCAAGGTTCTGATGAGTGACAGTTTTTAAACTGACACTAGTTAAAAACGACTCACTGTGAAAAGTAGCGAAAAATACTGATGAATTATGTAACGAATTGATGAATATACTATAAAAATTGATAATTTATTGGCGATCGCCTGAGTTGAGAATTGGTGATTGGCAACTGGGAGGATGAGAAAATAGCCAATATCCAGTTCCTAGTACGGGATATCAACAATTTTTGAATACCGAATCGACGTTCTAAGTATGTGGTAAGATTGATTTCCTGGAACAAAGGTATTAAATAATAAACTGACCCTTGATTAACTACGGCGATAGTTTGACTATAAACTTGGAAAATACACAACGAGACTGGTGACAAACTGAGTGTAACTTGTAGAGAAATATCTAGAATTTGCTACCAGGCTTAGCCAACTTCCCAGAATTTTGACTTTTATTTGACTTTAGGATAGACACATGAACGATAAGCTGATGCTGATGATTCCTGGCCCCACGCCAGTGCCAGAAGCGGCCTTACTGGCATTAGCCAAGCATCCGATTGGACACCGGACAGGTGAATTTAGCAACATCTTGGCAGAGGTAACGGAAAACCTCAAGTGGCTGCACCAAACTCAAAGTGATGTGCTCATGTTGAATGTCAGCGGTACTGGTGCAGTGGAAGCTGGTATAATTAATTTCCTGTCTCCAGGCGATCGCGTTTTAGTTGGTTCTAACGGTAAATTTGGCGAACGTTGGGTAGAAATCAGTCAAGCCTACGGTTTAAATGTAGAAGAAGTGAAGGTTGAATGGGGAAAACCTCTAGATCCAGAAGTTTTTGCCCAAAAACTCCAAGCAGATACCCAAAAGGAAATCAAGGCTGTCATAATCACCCACAGTGAAACTTCAACGGGTGTGTTGAATGACCTAGAAACTATCAATCGCCACGTTAAAGAACACGGTGAAGCATTAATTATTGTTGATGCTGTGACTAGCTTGGGCGCGTTCAATCTACCTGTAGATACTTGGGGTTTGGATGTAGTCGCCTCTGGTTCCCAAAAAGGTTATATGATTCCGCCGGGATTGGGTTTTGTCTCCGTTAGCCCCAAAGCCTGGGAAGCTTACAAAACCGCAAAATTACCAAAATATTATCTAGATTTAGGCAAATATCGCAAAGCCGCAGCTAAAAATACCACCCCATTTACTCCTCCTGTAAACATGATTGTCGCGCTGCATACCACATTGCGAATCATGAAAGAAGAAGGCTTAGAGTCAATATTTACTCGACACGAACGCCTGAAAAATGCCACCCGCGCCGCCGTTAAAGGATTAAACTTACCCCTGTTTGCAGCCGACAATTACGCTAGTCCAGCGATTACAGCTGTAGCGCCACAGGGAATTGAACCGGATAAGATTCGGTCATTTATGAAAAAGCGCTTTGATATTGCTTTAGCAGGCGGTCAAGACCATCTGAGCAATAAAATTTTCCGTATAGGTCACTTGGGTTTTGTGAGCGATCGCGATATCCTCAGCTGCATAGCATCCTTAGAAGTTACCTTAAGAGAACTTGGCTATGAAGACTTCACCCCAGGATCTGGTGTAGCAGCAGCCGCTAAGGTGTTTACAGATTAGTGGGGCATGGGGCATAGGACATGGGGCATTGGTTATTTTTAACTCACTAATGACTAATGACCAATGACAAATCAAAAGAGCGAGTAGAATCATCAGCTCGCTCTTGTGATTTGTATGCAAATTAGTAAAAACCGCTAGAGACAATTTCTCCATATGTCAACCTTTGCATAAGTTAGAGTGGATATGATATGCCTCAATTATTTTGAATAAGCTATTCATAAACTACCCTGACTTCAATTGGCATCCAGTTAATAACAAGCAAACTAACACGATGGCTTTTCCTCCTTTTGGATTTTAAATTGCTTAATTATGCTGTCTCCAGCCAATCATAAATTTGCTCTAACTGCTCTAGAGTAATCAATCCATACTGCCAAAGAATCATTGGCAAAGGGCCTGGGTCTTGCTCGCGATGACGAAGTGCCACCGCTAGTGAAGCTGCGGAAATTGCCAAATCTTCCTGCAAAAAATTAATAAGTCGAGAATATTTTGATGGTGACATTTGTGTCTCACCTCCTTGTGCAGAGTGTATTGTCATATATCAGTTCATGATTAATTGCTAGCTAGTAGCCAATATTTCATCTGTCACTGTGTCGCTATCGACCAGACATCCAGACCCAATTTTCTTGGTCTACCTAAAAGCAGGCTTCTCACAGAAAGTCTGGAAATAAAAATTTTTGACAAATCATCTGCTCGAATTTCAAGCAGTATTTTTACTTAGTTAAATTGAGTTCATCTCGTCTACTGTGTACTCTAAGTTAATTACACATGTAGTAACAAAGATTCCATAGCCTATAGTCCCCTATTGACGACTATTTACACTTACGTCTAAGGGAATATTTTTACAATCGAAACTGAAAACTGCGATTTCAGCTTAAAGACGGTAGGATTTTACATTATTACCACAGTTTTTAAATAGTAGCCTCATAACTGACTGTTTTACCATATAAAGTGACATTTTTTACAAAAACAACATAGATTTTGATAGCTTGAGGTCAAAATAGGGCACCAGAGGCTCAAAACTCAATTTTGATAACATCCCCGACCTTTAAATTTAATTCCGCAGCTCGTCCAGATCTGAGTTCAATTACTTTGTCAATTAGTGTATTCGGGCCATAGGTAGGACAAGGCTCGCTAGCACATGGGGGTGCAGATGATTGTATATATTTAACCACACCATTTTGTAGAAATACCATATCCAAGGATACCGGTACATTCTTCATCCAAAAGCTAACTGGTTGTGGTGAAGCAAAGGGAAATAGCATTCCTCGGTCATCTGGCAAAGCAGGTCTATACATCAAGCCCATCGCTTGCTGTTGCGGCGTCTTTGCTACTTCTAATTGAATAGTTGTGCCATTGGGAACAATAGCTTTAGCGGAAATTGGTAGTTTTTGACCTAAATTTTCTGGCGCTGGAGTTGGAGAATTAGATGTGGGGGTAGAAGGTATGGCTGTTGTCGGCGCAGAACAACCCATCAGCAAAATACCTAATAACATCGAGAGCAAGCTTAGCCAACGAGTCATATTAGTTTTTTGATTTTGTAATTTAGATTTCAATTTTACAGAATTTATCCGATTTTGGATTCTAATAGGGGATATTTTAGAGACTTTTGATGAAACAGGCCAATATGGTTTGGTTAAAGGGGAAAGGGGAAAGGGGAAAGGGAAAATACCAAACATGTATCTCCTTTCCCCTTGTCTTTTTCCGACTTCTCCTAGAAGTCTATACTTTACCCCTTAGCCCTTAACCTTTTCTCAGACGAGAACGGAAGATTAGACTGTTGACAGTCAACGGTCAACAGTTAACGGTCAACAATTACCAGAAGTAGTTATGCTTTATTTAGCGTGCATTAGCTGACTATGACTCTCTTAAAACATAGCCGACACCCCGCACTGTTTGTATGAGGCGCTTTTGGCCTTCATCTTCAATTTTGAGACGCAAGTAGCGAATATAAACTTCAATAACATTTGATTCACCTAGAAAATCATAACCCCAAACATTTTCTAGAATTTGTTCGCGGGTTAAGACCTCACGGGGATGTTCCATTAGGAATTTTAAAAGTTCAAATTCCTTCATTGTCAAATCAATTGGCCGCCCGTTGTGTATGGCACGGCGAGTTGCTATATCTAAAATTAAATCTCCGAAGCGTAATTGCTCCGTGGTATCCACATCGGGTTTTAAGTAGAGGCGAATTAACTTCAAAAAGTCTTCTGAACGGTAAGGCTTGAGGATGTAATCATCAGCTCCAGCTTCTAGACAAGCTACACGATCGTCAACTGTATCCCTTGCCATTAAAATCAACACAGGCGATCGCACACCAATGCTTCTGAGATTTTTACACAATGAGAGTCCTGATTCTCCTGCTAGCATTCGGTCTAAAACAATTAAAGCAGGCTGGCGATCGCGACAGTGTTGTAGCCCGCTAGTTGCATCATGAGCCAAAATTGATTCATAGCCGGCTTCTAACAAATCGCAAGCAAGCTGATTTGCTAGATTTTCATCGGTTTCAATCACCACAACACAGGGACTTTGAGCAACTGTCATAAGAATTTGGGATATGGGCATGGGGCATGGGGCACGGGGCATGGAGAAGATGAGGGAGGCAGGGAAACAGGGAGCAGGGAGCAGGGAGCAGGGGAGATGATCTTCCCCTCTACCCCATGCCCCTTTGCCTCTTACCCATGCTCTATGCCCTATGCCCTATGCCCCATCCCCATACCCTATGTCCCATGATTATGGTAATTCTACAGAAGTTGGTTTGGCGATATGTGGCAAACCCCAGCCTAATTTTTCTCGTAAAATTCGGAAAAACTCTGGTGGTTGTAGGCGAATAAATCGGACACTATATTGCGATCGCTCTATATGTACTCGATCCTCTGGTAATACATAGCAACCCCCATTCCCATCCACTACCATCACCAGCCGAGGAATATTGACTGGGTAAATATTGACCGATTCTGTGTCTGGAAATACTAATGCTCTAGAAGCTAAAGAATGGGGGCAAATAGGTACTAGCTGTAGAGCAGGTACGCCAGGAGTCACTACTGGGCCGCCAGCACTCAATGAGTAAGCTGTGGAACCAGTTGGTGTAGAAACAATCACGCCATCCGCAGCAATATCTACTGGCGCATGACGCCCGATGGCAATTTCAAAATGGCACATGGAGGTTAAGGGTTCCCGATGCAGCACCATTTCATTCAAGCACAGAGCTTCCCACAGTACTGAATCTCCACGAAACACTTTGACAGTGAGCATGGCTCGTTCTTCAATTTCATACTCACCCGCCATCACCTGTTCCAGTGCTTGGGGTAATTGATTGAGGAAAATTTCTGTCAAAAATCCCATGTGACCGGTATTTACTGTTAACAGTGGAATACCACAGGGGGCTACCTGGCGAGATGCTGCTAAAACAGTACCATCTCCTCCTAACACCACCGCAAATTTCATATCTGAGTCAAAACCGGGGGGGGTTAGACCGTCTAGGGGGGTGTGGCGTACTGGACTATCAGGGGTAGAGTTGCCCAATATGCCACCGATACTCGATGTGACACACACATTCCAACCGGCTGCGGTTAGCTTGTCTTTCAACTCGATAGCGACACGACCCGCTACCGGTTTAACGTCGTTGTAGATAATGCCTGCTTTCGGCACACTCAAATATCCAAGTTTAGGCAATGCTCTGTATTATGTAATCGTTACACATTTTTGACAATCTAGTCATTAATTTAGCTAAATCTGGGAAAAGAGTGCGCTGTACCGCAAGCGGTCAGCGCCGGATAGTTCGCTGTTAAATGTCTAGATTCCAAAGTCTAATGACTATTGGCTATTGGCTTTTGAAGATTGTTTAAAAGGAGTTTTTTTAGATTTCTGCTTTTTAGTCTTATTTTTTTCGTAGTCTAACTCTTTAAGCTTCTTCATAATTCTGCTGAAGTACTCTTGCAGATAACTTTCTAGAGTTGTGGTTTGTTCTCGGTCTAAACCAAATACTCTGTACACTTCATCCATTGGAGCATTTAATTGTTTACCGCTAGCCAAGACTTCTGTAAATGCCAGCCTGTCTGCTACGTTCCATCCCCATTGAAAGAAGCGCATAAAACCGCGCACAGCACGCAGTAAATTTAAGGGCATCCGTGTCACCCTGGCTTCTTTTCCAGATAAGCGTTCGCACAAGCTAATGATTTCTTCTGCGCTCCATGCACGAGTACCTACTACGGGAAAAGCTTGGTTTTCTGTTTCTGGCACACTCAAAGCGCGGATGGCAAATTTAGCAATGTCTTGGGTATCCATGTAAGCAATGGGAGAAGATTCACCAGTTACCCAAACTGGTTGTCCTTCCAAAATGGGAATTCCGTATTGACCAATTAACCCTTGCATAAAACCAGCTAGCCGCAAAATGGTGTAATTTAAGCCAGACTCAGCCAAGAACAGTTCTGTACATCGCTTAATTTCCATCAGCGGCACTTCTGGGTATTTATCAGCATCTAAAATCGAAAAGAATATAAAACGCTCTACACCCGCTGCCTTTGCAGCTTGAATTAATGCTACTTTACCGTCCCAGTCCACTTGTTTGATACTTAGTGAATCTGTAGGGCGGGATGTCGAAGCATCAATTACTTGGGTTACTCCTTCTAAGGCTGTTTCTATGGTGTCTGGGTAACGCAAACTTCCCGATACCAGTTCCGCACCCCATTCTTTCAAAAAAGCTGCTTTTTTACTACTGCGGACTAGACAGCGCACTTTATATCCCTCATCGATAGCACGACGAGCCACTTGTCTTCCTAAGGTGCCAGTGGCACCGACGATTAATAATGTCATGAGGGTTGTAATATATCTTAATGTTTTATGAAAAGAATCTTATCAGAATAATTAAATGTAAACAAAAATTTACATTTTTTTCAGAAAATCCATTGAATTTGAGAGATTCATGAGAAAACGGCTGTCCGGTTGGCAGACAAGCTTTTTTGTGAGTTAGGGGTGGAAAAGTGAATGGGGAGTGGGGGAGATGAAGGGACAAGGGAACAAGGAGAACAATTGTTAACTCTTGTAGAGACAAGGATTAATGGCGTCTACTCCTAACTTTGAGCGTCAACAAGAGCCAGTGCGTTGGACGGATTTCCCGGCTGCAAGCAACTTGGCTCTCAAGTGTCAACTATTCTTCTCCGCCTTGAATTTTTAGTAACAACGCGCCTAAGCCCCAGCCGATGAAGATTAAACCGAAGGACAATAGAGCTGCATTCAAAATTTCGGCGCCCATTAGTGTGATTCTCCTTAATATAAGTTGGCCTGTGTAAAGTGGGTCTACCAGAAGCTTTTCGATAGTTTCTGCGATATTAGACCTGTGTAAATAATTTTAAACTAGTTTAGCAGGTAATCCCTACTGGTTTTGGAGGCAATCTCTACTGTGGAGGGGGGATGAGGGAGATCGGGGGGATCGGATGGATGAGGGAGAATTGGATGATAATTATGAGAAAATTTTATGTATCAAAATCATCAAGGTAATTTAGAAAATTTTGGCAAAGAAAATCCTCCGCGTTTAGCGTTAACTTTGGGAGATCCAGCAGGAATTGGGCCTGAGGTGATTTTGAAAGCTTTAGCAGACCCGACAATCAGTCAAAAATATGACATTACTGTAGTGGGTAACCGAGATTTACTGGCACAGACTTATGAAAGGCTAAATTTAACTCAAAATTTAGTACCTTTGGTTAATCCAGAGCTGTTGTCAGTAATCGATGTACAGTTAAACGAGGAAATTAATGGTGAAATTATTCCAGGAATAGGTAATGCTGCTAGTGGTGCGGCTAGTTTTGCTTATATGGAATATGCCATCGCCCAAACACTGGCGGGTAAATTTGATGGTATCGTCACTGGGCCCATCGCTAAGTCTGCTTGGAAAGCCGCAGGCTACGATTACCCAGGACAAACAGAACTGCTGGCTCAGAAGTCTGGCGTTAAGCGCTTTGGGATGTTATTTGTGGCGCGATCGCCCCATACTAATTGGACACTCCGTGCTTTACTTGCTACCACACATATTCCTCTGTGTCAAGTGCCTGAAACATTGACACCCCAGTTGTTGACAGAGAAACTGGATTTGTTAGTGGAGTGTTTAAACCAAGACTTTGGCATTGAGAAAGCGAGAATTGCGATCGCAGGTTTAAATCCCCATAGTGGAGAACAGGGACAATTGGGACGTGAAGAACAAGATTGGTTAATTCCCTGGTTGGAGCAAGAACGGCAAAACAGACCGCAATTACAATTAGACGGGCTGATACCACCTGATACTATGTGGGTTAAGCCTGGTCAAGCTTGGTACGGAAATTCTCACCTTTCAAATCCTGCTGATGCCTACTTGGCACTTTACCACGACCAAGGCTTAATTCCCGTGAAATTGATGGCGTTCGACCGAGCAGTTAATACTTCTATTGGTCTGCCTTTTGTGCGGACTTCACCAGATCATGGAACAGCATTTGATATTGCGGGTAAAGGAATTGCTGATGCTACGAGTATGAAGGCGGCCATAGATTTAGCGGCTGAGTTAGTTAGTCAAAGGTTGGCGGTAAAACTATGAATTATTTCATGATTTATAAATAGACTTTTCCAGATAATCATGGAAGTGCAACCAAGAGAAATTAGGAATTACTTGACAGTAGACGGTAAAAATGTTTTTGATGAGTGGCTTGATTCTCTGCGAGATAGAAGAGCAAAAGCTAAAAAAAGAACCAGACTCGATGGAGTTGAAGATGGTAATTTAGGTGATTATAAGTCAGTTGGAGAAGGTGTTTGCGAATTAAGAATCGATTATGGCCCAGGCTACCGCATATACTTTGGACAAGAAGGGATAACAGTTATTATTCTTTTATGTGGTGGAGATAAAAGCACTCAGGAACAAGATATTGTGAAAGCTCATGAATATTGGAAAGACTATAGGAGCCGAGATAATGCCTAGAAGTTAAGCTATCACGAAGGACTAATTAAGCATTTACAAGACCCACTAGAAGCAGCATCTTATATAGAAGTAGTTCTAGAAGAGGGCGACCCTAAAATGTTAGTAAAAGCGCTCACAAATATCGTTGAAGCACAGGGTGGAATCGATCGGTTTCCAGCGCAAGTTAAGCAATGCTATGAGCAACTTTACTTGATGTTATCTGAGGAAGGAAAAATTGAATTTTATTGCCTGAGTAAATTACTGGATGCATTGGGATTACAGCTAGCAGTAACAGTGAAGTTAGTATGACTGTCTGAGGCTTTCGCGCACACAAAATTACCGAGTCAGTTTGGTATTAACGTCCCAAATTAACCCAAGTTATATAGTACAGCCTCAGTAAAAATATTTAGTTATTCATGTGTCACGCTCAGGTTTTGAGCCATTATGACGAATCTAGGTAAAACTTTTAGGCTCTAGGATTAAATCTACAGCAGCACTTAAGTCTTTAACAATTAAGTCGGGGTGGTAAAGTTCTAATTGAGTGCGATCGCGAATGCCACATTCCACTGCAATGGCTTTAATATCGTGTTTTTTGGCTGCGGTGATGTCGGCTTCTGTATCTCCCACCATCCAGGTATCAGCAGCAGCAGGTAGTTCTTCTATTGCTCTGGCCATCAACAAAGGTTTATCTTCAATGTCACGGGTTTTAACGTAGTCGTTACTCAGGCAATAACAACGATTTTCGGGGAAAAATCTGTCTAAATCATATTTTTTGAAGGCATAATCTAGTTCCTTGACTCGGCGCATAGTCATAACAGCCAAATCAATTCCGGCTTGTTGAATCTTTAACAATGCATCCACAGCGCCCGGTGCAAGGGTGTCATACTCGAAGTAAGGTTGTGTATGTACTGTTTGTCGCCGCAACTGAGCGAATTCTTGTGCTTGGGCTTCATCTAGACCAGAATTTAAGGCGATTTGTTTTTCTGGAACGCGGTTGCGCTTTAACTCCCAAAACTCTGCTTTGGGAAGTTCTTTTACTGCTTGGTCTGGGCGACGAGTTTTTTCCAAGCAAAATTGATAAACTCGGTAGTAGCGTTCGGAAACATCGATAATTGGGCCGTCAAAGTCAGTAATTAGTCTTAGCATTGCTACACAATATTAATTTTTATTAAAATTATCTCAGTTATGTGGTTGTTTTGCGATCGCTAATCTGCACTGTTGAATTTAACTAAGTGTTTTTTGTAAAAACTTTTTTAGAAAGTATCGGCGATGACCTGGAGGAAAATCTTCCAACTCTCCAAATACTTCATAACCCAAGTGCTGATAAAATCCAGGAGCTTGGAAACTGTAAGTGAAAACATAAGCGTGTAAACAACCACGATTAACAGCCTCTTGTTCTGCGGTAAAAAGTAGTACTTTTCCATATCCATCACCTCTTAACTCTTGTGCAACCCAGAGAGTACTGATGTGGAACCATCCCAAGCCAATAAAACCCTCCAAGCCGCCGACTACGTTTTTCTGAGAATCACGAAGTAGTAAAAACAATGGCGTATATTGATAATCGCCAATCTTGTCTACATTGAATTCGTGAAGTTGCTTGTCAATAAACTCAACTTCTTTAGAGTATGGCTGACTTGCAATTGATATTTTATACTCAAGCATTTGAATGTTTATTTAATAGTGTGAATAAGTGCGAAGAATTATAAAACCAATTTGGTTCATTTGTGTTGTCCTTACACCCCTGATGCTTCCTTGTTTTTAGCAGCGATTTTTAAGCATCTTTAACTATAGTGACAGTTGGAAAAAATACAACTAAGATGTAAGCGGTCATATCTTCGGCTGTATCAGCTAACTGGTATTGACTAAATACATAGATAACGAATGAGTAGTTGGCTAGCAGCTGTCAAAGTTGAAGACTGTTTTGGAATCTTCACACAGTAGCAATCTACGGGTATTCCTCGTCCTTGTGTAATTGGTATTCGCCGCAAAAATTCTACTAGCAGGTTTATCTAATGTTTGGAGAACAGGAGACGTTGCAGTGCAACGTCTCTACATTGATTTGGGTTTTATATATCAGGTCTACCAATGAATAGTTTGAAATATTTGGGTTGCGTTACTTTGTTTGGGGTTTTGGCTTGTGCGTCAACAGCGATCGCTCAAACAATACCAGAACCAGAACCGATATTTTCACCCCGCTTGGGAGTACGCTACACCACTGAGGGTGGAGGATATGAATCATTTAGCACTTTTGAGGGGTTTTTGCCTGTTTTACAAACTCCTGGGAATAGTTTGACTTTTTTACAAGGCAGGATTTTATTAGACAATGATTCTAATTTAGCTAGCAATATATTGTTAGGACATCGATTTTTTAGTGCCAAAGATAATCGGATTATTGGTGGCTATATCTCTTATTCTACTCGCGACACAGGTAGAAGTAATTTTGAGCGATTAGGGTTAGGTTTTGAAGCTTTAGGTAGTTGGGATTTTCGTTTTAATGCTTATCTGCCTTTGAATTCTTCAGAAAAACAAATTGACCAAAGAAATCTACCATTGTTTCAAGGTAATTCATTAATTATAGAGCGATCGCGCTTTTTAGAAGTGGCGCTGTCTGGTGTAGATGCAGAAGTGGGTACGCGTTTGACAAAAATTGGTAGCGGCGATTTGCGGGGCTATGCAGGTGTATACTACTATTCTGGCGGTCAATCAAGGGAAGCTTTTGGTTGGAAAACGAGAATTGAAGCTCGTCCGAATGATTATTTAGGTTTGAGTCTTTCTCTGCAAAATGATGACTTATTTGATACTAGGCTGGTTTTTAGTATTGGTGCGAATTTCCCTGGTAGTGGTAGTAGAAGAAGCAAGCCCAAGAAAGATAGTGTTTTAGCACGGATGGCAACAACGGTAGAAAACCAAGCTAATATTTTAGTTGCTGTTGAAAACAGAACTGATAGTTTTGCTGCAAGCATTGAATCAGGAAATCAAGGTTCTACAAATAATATTGATACTTCTACAAATAATAATACTAGCGATCGCTCCATCATTATTCATGTAGCTCCTGGTGGTACTGGTAATGGTACTTTTGAAGCTCCTTTTGGCACAATTGCTGATGCTTTGGCGGTGGCTAAAGCAGACAATGTTATTTATGTTCGTTCTAATTCAACCACTGTTTTTCCGCCATTTACTATTCCCGATGGTGTTCGAGTGTTCTCTAATGGCCCTCTACAAGTAGTTAATGTCAAAGATTTGGGAATTGTCACCCTACCTTTATCTGGTAGTGGGATAAATCCAACAATTACGGGTATGGTTCCCACTGGAAATGGATTAATTACACTGGGGAATAATACTGTGATTTCGGGATTTAATCTTCAAATTCCTGGGACTGATGATGCCAGAGGTGTGAAGGGAACTAATATTAGTAATGTGAGAATTTTAGATAATCAAATAACCAATGCATTTAGCGGAGGTATTTATTTAGAAAATGTCATAGGTACAGTAGAAATTGCCAGAAATACTATTATTGATACCCGCAGTCCTACAATTGACACTAGTTTAGAAAGTGGGGTTTTTGTCTGGAATTACCAGGGGATTACAGATTTAACAATTAGCGATAACCGCATCATTACTAACTTTGATGTTGATACTAATTATAGAGTAAATGGAATTGAAGTTAATCTCTGTCGTGATGTTGATGTAGCGTTTATCAATAAAACCTGTAGTAGCAACGCCAGTATTACAGCTAATATCCTGAATAACCAGATTATTTACAATGGTCAAGTTAATGGTGGTTCTGGTGCAGATGGTATCAAGTTGAACTTAGGTAACTTTGGTCAAGGTATGTTTTTAATAAGTGGAAATACCTTGACTAACATTATTGATGAAGGAATTTCAATTACTGCCATTGCTAATTCTGAAGCTAATTTTACCATTATCAACAACATCATTAGTAATGTTGGTGATAGTAGTATCAAAGTTGATTTATTAAAGCCAGAAGCTACAAATATAGCAGCGAATTTGTTTAATAATAGTATTACAAACTTCACAATTACAGAAAATACTTTAGATACCTCTGATAATAATGGAATTGACTTTGCAGTGGGAGATAAAGCAGATGTAACTGTGACTATTGCTAATAATATTATCCAAAATATTGGCAGTGGTGATAGTGGCGATCGCGCTATTCAATTACAAGCAATAGATAATGCGATCGCTCGTCCTACAATTAATGGTAATACTATCAATAATGTCTCTGGAGATGGCATACACCTAATTCAAGTTGTTTCTCCCACAATTACTGATAACGGCATTAACAATACTGGCAATGGGGGTATTGTAGTAGAAACTGCTAGCGGTGCTACAAATATTAATAATAATACCTTAATTGATAGCAAACAAGCAAGCATTAAGTTATCAGAAATCGCAGGTACGGCAAATATTAGTCAGAACAATATCAACGGTAGTAACAATAGCAGTGGTATTGACTTTACCAATACTACAGGTGATGTCAATTTAACAATTATCAACAATGAATTGACAGAAAATTTTAAAGATATTGCCATCAGTATAGCGGGTACTGCTTCAGGAACCTTAGAAATTAATAACAATACCATAACTAATAATGGCACGGCTGTAGATGTGAAATTATCAGATAGTGCTAATTTAAGTAGTATAACTATCAACAACAATCAAATTGCTGGAGTTGATGCAGATATCACATCTAATGGTATCAATTTCCAAACTTTTAATAATGTTATTGCTGATAATGTAACTGTCTCAGGTAATGCTATCAACACCATAACCAATGGGGATGGAATTAATCTTCAACTTAATGGAAATAGTCGTGCTGGCTTGACAATTTTTAATAATACAATTAGCAATATCAGAGATACTGATACCGGAGATTTAAATTTAGCTGATGGTATCAATCTAGAAATTTTTGATAATGTCAATTCTACAGTTAGTGTTAGTAGTAATAATCTTTCTGACATAGCTGGACGCGGTATTCATGCTGGTAACTTTAGCACTACAACTACTTTGAATGTCAGTATTGCAGAAAATCAAATTTTAAATACTACTGCTGAAGGTATTAAATTAGATAATTTGCAAGGCAATTTAGAAGTGATAAACAACATTATCGAAAATCCCCAAGCTGTAGCAATTAAATTAAGTGGTGCTGAAACAGCAAAAATTACTGATAATGCTATCACCAATGCAGGTAGTCAAGGTATCCAGGTGGAAAATTCCCACGGTACTCTCAATATAGAAGACAATACAATTACTGATGCGAATCAAGACAGTATTGCTTTATTTGAAGTCACAGGTACAGTTACCATCAATCGAAATATTATTAACGGTTTGAATAACAGTTTTGGTATCTTTACCCAAAATTCTACAGATAGCGTGAATTTAACAATTAGTGATAATAATTTGTCAGAAAACTCCAATGATATTAGTGTTAATTTGTCTGGTAGTGCATCCGGTACAGTAGACATTAATAATAATATTATTTCTAATATTGGTAGTGGTGTAGATGTTCAATTAACAGGCAATGCTAATTTAAGCAGTATAAATATTAATAACAATCAAATCACTGGAGTAAACACAAGTACGATTTCAAATGGTATCAACTTCCAAGCTGCTGATGATGTTGTTGCTAACAATATTAGTGTTTCTGGGAATACTATCAACGACATAAATAATAAAGATGGCATGAATTTCCAAGTTAGGAATAATTCTCAGACAATCTTGACAATATCTGAGAATACAATTATCAATATCCGAGATTTTAACCCAGGAGACTCGAATTTTGTTAATGGTATTAAACTAGAATTTTTTAATGATAACGTTACTAGCAGTGCTAACATCTCTAACAATGTTCTGTCACTAATTGATGGAAACGGTGTTAATACAACTAACAATGGCAATGATACCATCAACTCAGTAGATGTCACAATTACCGGAAATCAATTTAGTGATATTGGCAATTATTTTATTTTCCTTGACAACATTTCAGATTTTCAATACTCCCCATAATCAGAGTCATGTTTAGCTCAAAGAGTCTGTAGAATAGCTTTATACTAATACACTTGCGTAAGTCCTGCATAATTAGGTTGGGTAAGACACTCACTCCACAAAAATTACAGCAGTTTTCATCTATTTGAACCACGTCTGTGGTAGGTATGGCCCCTACAGGATGGTGTATTTACCTGAAAATTGCTGTAATTTCTCGTTTAGCATACGTGAGTCCTAACCAAGTTGAAAGCAAATAAAAGCCCTCTGATGGTACAGAGGGCTTTTGGCAGATATGGTTAGCTAAGGGAGCAAAAATAACAGAACTAATGCAAACACTTGGT
Source organism: Nostoc sp. 2RC (assembly GCF_014222165.1). Taxonomy (NCBI): domain Bacteria; kingdom Bacillati; phylum Cyanobacteriota; class Cyanophyceae; order Nostocales; family Nostocaceae; genus Nostoc; species Nostoc sp. 2RC. The sequence goes on along the minus strand of NZ_JACKZU010000022.1, from coordinate 2,819 downwards.
AAATTAATGTAGATGCAATAGGTTGCTATATAAATAAATAGTATCAGATGACTATCAGATAGGATACTCATATACATCATACATGCAACGCCTTAATTACTACTAATGTTAGCTTCAGCTAAAACTCTTGAAAAATAATATTTACTCAGGGTTTCAATAAACCTCAATTTCACTGGAATTTTCCAGTTATGCAAAGAATATTTAAAATTTTTAGCAAAAACTTCATTGAATCTTTTTATCTTTATTAAGAGTATTTTCAATTTGAATGTATATCTAATATAAAATATTACATAAAGATTTTAATCACCATATAAATATACTTATCCATATACGAGCTTCAATAAATTTCTCTTGAAAAATACAATTATTTTCTGACTAATTCCAACTTTAATATAATTAAACATACTCGTTTTTAATTCATTTTGAAGTTAATTTAACAGGTAGTTTTAAATAAAAAATAACTTAAATTGTAGTAATATATTAAAATAAATTAACAAAATTAAATGTTGTTATCTTCACTTAAAATTTTAATGGAAATGAAAAATCTATTTTCACAAAACAGGCTTTTTTTTCAATCTTTGATACGCTTTTTAATAATTATTTTATTAGTAATAGGTGTGTTTTTCCGCTTTGTGAATCTTGATAAAAAGATTTACTGGAGTGATGAAGTTGTATCATCATTACGCATATCTGGATATACGGAGTCAGAACTTGAAAACAAATTACGTAATGGTAATTTAATTAATAAAGAAGAACTAAATAAATACCAATATCCTAATCCAGAAAAAACTACGATTGATGTCATGAAAGGCATAGTTATAGAAGACGCACATATTTTACCATTACACGTTTTGCTGACTAGATTTTGGGTGAAGTTATTTGGTAATTCTATAGCAGTAACAAGAAGTTTTTCGGCCTTTATTAGTTTGTTAACATTTCCTTGTATATATTGGCTATGTCAAGAATTATTTAGATCTTCGCTAACGGGGTGGATAGCGATGGCGTTGGTAGCTGTTTCACCTGCTCATGTCATATATGCACAAGAAGCACGAGCTTATAGTTTATGGATGGTAGTTATTTTAATATCAAGCGCAGCGCTACTGCGAGCGATGCGTTTGAAAACCAAGGTTAGTTGGTGCATTTATGCAGCAACATTATCACTATCATTTTATAGTCATATATTTTTTGGTTTTATTGCTGTTGCACAGGCAATTTATGTAGCGATAATTGAACGCTTTCGATTGAGTAAAACTTCAATTTATTACCTGTTAGCATCCTTTGTAGGGTTTATAACTTTTGTACCTTGGATTTGGATTATAGTTACAAATAGTCACTCAGATGCAGTATATTGGGCGAATGTAAAACAAACTTTATTTGATTCAGCTTCAAGATGGGCTGGAATTATTAGTCGTGTGGTTCTTGATTTAGGTGTTAGTCCTAGTGACTCTAAGGAACTTAAATTTGCCTTGATTCCTTTTATCGGCATTATTTTAGTTCTAATTATTTATTCAATTTATGTTCTTTGCCGAAGAACTAATAAAAGAGTATGGTTATTTGTTTTAACATTAATTGGATCTGTGGGTCTTCCCTTAGTAATTTTAGACTTTGTGTTTCACAAGCGATATGGTACTAGTCGATATACACTTCCCTGTATTTTAGGTATACAGTTAAGTATTGCTTATTTATTAGCCAATAAAATCAGGTTTAACTATAAAAAAGCTTTTCAAAAAAAGTTTTGGTCATTGGCAAGTTTGTTGATAATTATTAGTGGCATCATATCTTGCGGAATCAGTTCTCAATCTCAAATGTGGTGGAACAAATTTCCGGAAAAATATGAAGAATATCCACAGGTGGCGAACATAGTTTCTCAATATCAAAAAGCACTTTTAATTAGTGATGCCAAAATAGTTCCAGAAATACAAATACTCAGTCACTTAGTTTTGCCAAACGTACAGTTTAAAATCGTTGATTCAAATAAATTACCCGAAATTCCTAGTGAATTTAATGACATATTTTTGTTCCAGCCTTCTGATTTTTTAAAATCTGGAATTGAGAAAACTTATAACTTAAAGTTACAACAGATAAACAAACTTCTCTGGAAAATAATTAAATTCAATTAGAAACTTGCAAGTAGAAAATATTTCATTGCTATGTTGACTGTTAACTGTGAACCGTCAACAGTCAATGCTTCAAGTGCAATAATTTATTTTTTGGAGTTCTTTGAAACTTAATAAGTGAAACACATACTTACATGATTCTTAGCAAGTTCCAACAGGTACAGCAAAGCTGAAACAGTGGTTAGTTAGCTTAACCACCGTAAGTTTGAATCCTGGCTAAACCGAGTGAAATTTCTTCTTTCATATCAACCTTTTTGACTGATACTGGATAATGCCAAGTTTTCTCGTAACCTTGAGTATTAACTCCTTTCATACGAATTGATATGCTTGTACCAGGCGCTACTGGCTCTGCAAAAACTACCGTAGCTTTGGTAGCATTCATAGAAACCGTCGTAGGAATTTTTTGACTTAATTTATTTTGGACTTCAATTCCTTTATCAATATTTACTCCTTTTGGTAAATGAATCGTTAATTCTGAAATCGCTTTACCTTGGACATGAACATCAAACTTATGAGTAGCATCCAGTGTATCAGCATTGTTAGGAATAGCAGCACTATTTCCTATATGTGAAAATTTAGCATCATTTGGATTTTTTGCCCAAACTGTAGAAACTGAAGATGCAATAACTAAGGTATAAAAAACCGTATAAATCATGTTTTTCATCAGAATTCTCCTTGTTTAATCAGTTAATTATCTCTATT